>JBCBDH010000124.1:0-11902 GCA_038529855.1 Bacteroidota bacterium
TCAGAAAATCCAACTGGAACAGGCCCTAAAACAATTGGCCAAAGAGCACGATGCCAATCTGCTTTTCGATCCAGAAAATCTAAAGGATAAATCCGTTAAACAATCCGCTCTGAAAGGCAGTAGTATTGAGCAAATCCTCAAACGGATTCTTCCCCCTCTTAACCTGAGTTTTAAAAAGCTGGGACAAAATAATTATGTCATCAAACCCGCTGCTCAAAAACCTCAAAAGACCAACCAAAGTCCTAGTCAACAAAGTTCAAAGATACCAGCCCCCACTCCCGTGGAAGAGGCCGCTACCATTACTGTAGCAGGTCAGGTAATCGACGAGGCGACTGGAGAGCCACTCATTGGGGTCAACATCAAAGACAACATCAGCAATACTGGTACGGCAAGCGATTTTAATGGTATGTATTCCATCCAGGTGGAGGAAAGAGCAAGCTTGGTCGTAAGTTATATTGGCTATGTCAGTCAGGTAATTAAGGTAAAAGGTCGGGAGCTAATCAATATCCGCTTGCAGGAGGACATCGCCCAGCTTGATGAAGTCGTCGTCGTTGGATATGGCTCTCAAAAGCGGAGCGACCTGACAGGATCCCTGTCTTCTGTGGGTAGTAAAGAGCTGCAACAAATTCCCAATACTGGATTGGATCAGGCATTACAGGGTAGAGCTGCTGGTGTGATGGTAACTCAAAATTCAGGTGCTCCAGGTGGAGCCGTTTCGATTCGGGTACGAGGAATTGGCTCAACGACTTCAGCAGAGCCCTTGTACGTCATTGATGGGATTCCGGTCGTCAATGATAATCAGGCTGGCGCTAATAATTTTGCAGAATTAGATGGGGGAGGCCAGTATAGCAATGCCCTCAATACCATTAATCCCAATGATATCGAATCCATTGAAGTCCTCAAGGATGCTTCTGCTACAGCGATCTTTGGGGCGCGGGGAGCCAATGGGGTGGTGATGATCACGACCAAGCGGGGAAAGGAAGGAAAATCCAACATCTCTTTTGATCAGTATTTTGGGGTGCAGGAAATCTCCAAAAAGATCCCAGTGATGAATTTGCAACAGTATGCGGATTATTATAATGACATTGGCTGGGAGGGGATTGAGGAATTTGAGGACCTGAGCCTGCTGGGCGAAGGGACGGATTGGCAGGATGCGGTCTTCCGCCGCGCCAATATGCAAAACTACCAATTGACCCTTACTGGGGGTTCCAACAAAACCAACTTTGCCATCTCTGGTGGCTATCATCACAAAGAAGGCATTGTAGTGGGATCGGATTTTAGCCGCATCTCTGGGAAGATCAATATCGATCATAAATTCTCTGACCGCTTAAAGATTGGCAATAGTCTTTTGGTAAGTAAAACTAGGGAAAACATCACCTTTAATGATAATAGTAATGGGGTCATTTACACCGCTTTACTGATGGTCCCCAACTCACCCGTTCGCAATGCTGATGGTTCTTTTGCAGGCCCACAGGAAGAAATCACTTTGTCTTTTGACAATCCCGTAGCCAGGGCTTTAGAAACAACAGATATCAATTCCAAAGTCCGAGTGCTCTCCAATTTATACGCAGAATTGGAATTGCTAAAGGGGCTGACTTATCGCACAGAGTTTGGTACAGACATCATTTATTCTAATCACAACACCTTTTTCCCCTCCTTTGAGCGGGGCAATTTCTTTGGCAAATCAGGTGTGCGTCGAAATTGGGGCAATAGCCTTTTTTGGATCAATAAACACTACCTTACCTTTAATCGCACCCTTGCTGATGATCATCAAATCACCATGATGGGGGGCTTTGAGGCTCAGGAAGGCAATTATGAATTCATCTCTGCTTCCCGTGAGAATCTACCCAACAACCAGCTCCAACAACTCTCCCTTGGCGATGCGGGCCAGCAGCAAAATAATGGTGGAGCCAATCACTGGGCCTTGCTGTCCTACTTTGGCCGCTTTAATTACATCTACAAAGACAAATACTTACTCACTGCCACCTATCGCATTGATGGTTCCTCTCGTTTTGGTGAAGATCGCCGCTATGGCACCTTCCCCTCAGCTGCGCTGGCCTGGCGTTTATCCAGCGAAGAAGTGATCAAAGACATTGATCAAATCTCCAATTTGAAAATACGCGTGGGCTATGGCGCTGTTGGAAATCAGGAAATTGGCCTATACAGCTACATCGACAATCTAATAGATCGCCCAACAGTCATGGGCAATAATCTATATACTGGTTTTGCCCCCAATAATATCGCCAATCCCACGGTTCGCTGGGAATCTTCCAAGCAAACCAATATTGGTTTGGACCTGGGTTTATTTAACAATCGCCTGGACCTCGTCGTCGACTATTATGTCCGAAAGGCAGATGGCACCTTATTGCCTGCGCTGCTTCCCAGTACAGCAGGAAGTCTCAACCCACCCTTTGTCAATATTGGCGAAATCGAAAACAGAGGTTTAGAATTCACCGTACGGACTCAAAATACGCGTGGTAAGTTTGACTGGAACACCACCTTCAATATTTCCTTCAATCGCAATGAAGTGATTAATCTGGGGTCCAATGGCAATCTGATTGGCTTGGTCCAGCGCCTATCAGTCACGCGCACAGAGGAGGGACAGCCCATTGGTCAGTTTTACGGCTACGTGACAGATGGGATCTTCCAAACTCAGGCAGAAATTTCTGAAAGCCCCTTCCAAAATGATGGCACCCGTCCAGGCGACATCAAATTTGCGGACCTAAACGAGGATGGCATTATTGACGATCGCGATCAAACTTTTATTGGTAGCCCTCATCCAGATTATGCCTTTAATATTGGCAATGATTTTAACTTCAAAGGATTTGATCTCAATATTTTTATCCAAAGTGTTCAGGGCAACGAAATCCTCAACCTGATCAGAAGAGACATAGAGGGCATGGCGGGTTTGGTCAATCAATCAGTCATCGTTACGGATCGCTTCCGCAACAGCGAACCCAGTACCACGATTCCTCGCGCTACCAATACCGATCCCAATTTTAATCGCCGCATCTCTGATCGTTTTATCGAAGATGGCTCCTTTGTGCGCCTCCGAAATATTACCCTGGGCTATACGCTGCCCAGAGCAGTAGGCCAAAAAATTCGCTTACAAAATGTGCGTTTTTACGCCAGCGCCCAAAACCTCGTCACCTGGACCAACTACTCTGGCTATGATCCAGATGTGGGTTCTTACAATCAAAGCCCATTGATCAATGGCGTGGAAAACGGGCGCTATCCCATTCCTCGTTCTTACACTTTTGGTCTTAATGCTACCTTTTAAAAAAGATTGACTTATGTATAGATATAGCCTTTTATTGCTGCTCTTTTTAGCCATTAGCTCCTGCCAAGATTTTCTGGATAGGGAGCCTTTGGATCAATTAACAAGCGAAAGTTTTTATCAAACAGAAAGCGACGGAAATGCGGCGATGCTAGCCTGCTACTCTGTCTTGCAAGACATCGATTGGTTTGGCAAAGGATGGATGATGTTGGAAGTACCTGGCGACAATAGCCAGCCTGGAGGAACCGATCCCGAATTTTCGCCCATTGATAATTTCACCGTCAATGGCGATACGCCACCCGTAGGTGCTTATTGGGCCATTCGCTATCGCCTCATCACCTATGCCAATGTCTTTATTCATAAGATTCCCGATATGGAAATCGAGCAGTCGCTCAAAGATCAGTTTGATGCTGAGGCGCGTTTTTTACGGGCACTGGCCTATTTCGATTTGGTTCGCATTTATGGCGATGTTCCATTGATTACGGAGCCCCCTGTTTATGGTGAGGACTTGCTTTTCCCACGCAGCACGGTCAATGAAGTCTATGATTTGATTCGATCTGATTTGACAGCAGGTGCGGAGCATCTGCCAGCACTATGGTCAGGAGCGAATGTAGGTAGGGCCAATAAATGGGCAGCAGCAGCCCTCTTGGCCAAGGTACATCTGACGCGGCGGGAGTTTGGTAAGGCTAGAGACCGAGCATTGGAAGTCGTTAACTCAGGTGTATATCGCCTGATGGATAATTATGGTGACAATTGGGAATTAGCCACTTCAGATAATAATACAGAATCCATTTTCCAAATCCAGTATACGGGTTGTAGCGGATGGGGAACGGGCAATGCCATGCAAGCTTTTTTTGCTCCTTGGGGAGAAGGCATTACCAAAGATCGCGACGGCTGGGGTTCCCAAATTCCAACCAGTCCTGTCAATAATAATCCCAGCACAACGATTACTGATGCCTTTGAAGAAGGGGACCTCAGAAAAGACCCCAGCATCATGACCCCTTTGGCTTATTACCCAAGTGTCAATCCAGACGACGGTGGCTATACCTATCCTCAAAACGGCGCCTCTGCTAGTCTGACCAATATCAAAAAATACGTGGTTGGCAGTGGTAGCGATATCTGCTTTATGAGTACACCAATGAACGCTCATATCCTTCGCTATGCTGATGTGCTATTGATCCTCGCTGAGGCATTGATGGAAATCCAAGGAGGCGAAACGAGCGCTGGCGAGGCCCTTCAGTACTTTAATGAAGTAAGACAGCGAGCGGGTTTGGAGCCCCTGGACTACATCAATCGCGAGCTTATGCTCCACGAGAGAAGAGTGGAATTTGCCTTTGAAAACCAACGCTGGTTTGATCTGGTTCGGACAGGAAAGGCCGTTGAGATGCTGACTTTACACGGCAAAAACATACAGCCTCACCATGTCCTTTTCCCAATCCCCAGTGCCGAATTGGACATCAACCCTAAGCTGACCCAAAACCCTGGTTATTAATTTTTACAAGCTCTACCAAATGACGAAAATACATCCAATCCTTTTTATCCTCTTGACCGCTGTATTTTGTACACAGTGTAGCAAACCCGAAAATCCGGGTATCACCAGCATTGATCCCGTCTTTGGTCCCGCTGGTACTTTGGTGACCATCCAAGGCGAAAATATGGCCGACATCGTACAAATCAAATTCAGCGATCAAATCGTCAATTTTAATACAGCCTATAATGCCGATCACGCCTTGCTTATGCGCATCCCTGAAAGCGTACCACTTGGTGATCATATCGTAAGTATAGAGACGGAAGGAGGCATTGCTACTACGGAATTTAAAGTAACCTTAGATCCACCAGAAATTTTTCGCTTTGAGCCCGAATCGGCTGATGTTGGCGAAGAGGTCGTCATCTATGGCCAAAACTTTTTTGAACCCCTGGAAGTCTATTTTTTCGACAGCATCCAGGCAGAGATCACTTCTTTCCACGAAGACTCCATTATTGTCGTCGTACCAGAAGGCATTGAAAGAGGCCCACTTAGCGTAGAAGCCAATGGTGGAGCCGCACAGTCTCCTATCAATTTCTTCTCTACCAGAAGCATTCTAATCAACGATTTTGATGGCAATGGGCTGAGAGCGGAGACCAATAAATGGATCTTTAGAGGCTTTGTCGATCAAAATGCCAATAATGTCCTTTTCGATAGCGACCCAGAATCTTTGGATGGCAATTTTGCCAAACTGAGCGGCTGGGAAGAAAGTTGGATTGGAGGATTTGAAAACCACAGCTGGGACACTGATATTTTTGAAACCTTTGGTATCACGAATCCAGGAAACAGCACTTTGTTTGAAATGGATGTCCATACCAATGGCAATGAAAACACCCATATCATCATCATCTTTTTAGAACGGGATGGCTCTCCTAATGACTTTACCCAACAGTTAAAACTAAGCGGCGATGGCTGGCAAAAAGTTAGCATTCCCCTCAATCGCTTTCAAGACCTCAATGGGCTCATTGTCGATCCCGCTAAAATCAAAACGGTGAAGATACATTTGATCAATGCAGATGGCGTGAACACACCACTCGAAGTCAATATTGACAACATGGAATTTATAGAAATCCTCTAGATAAAAAGCCGATTAAATCCTCCAGAGCAGAAAATCTGGAGCAGCACAATCGGTGCCGCAAAGGCGGTCTGTTTAATTTTACCTCGGGGCAAGACCCGAAGAATTCTTTACATTAAAATACACTAATTATGAAAAGACACTTACTCCTTTTAGGGTCGCTCTGCCTACTTGGGATGATCAATTCCCTAAGTGCCCAAGAATACCTCGATCATTTTGACAATAATGACCCCGCCTTTACCAATGGTTCGGGTTTTAGCTATAGTGAATCTGACTCTGAACTAACTGTCACTGGCGATGGCTCTGGAGGCCCCTTCGACCCCTTTGTTTATCAACCGCATGATCAAGATAATGGAACGGCAAAGCTCGTAGATGCGACTACCACCAATAAAGTATTCATCCGGGCTAAAGCAAGCAATGTAGGTACTCAACTACGGATGGACCTACAAGATGTTGATGGCTTTGCGACTTCTCAGGCTGGTATTACTAAAACCCTCACGACAGATTATGAGGTATTGGAATTTGACTTTACCAATAATTACATTGACGGTGGCTTTGGTGGTACCCCTTGTATGAGCGGTCCTTGCCCAGTCAATGGCTCAGAAGTCCAGCAATTGCTCTTTTTCATTGACCCAGGGGCGGGAGGTTTTAATGGAACTGTTATTATCGACTACATCGCTTTTGGAGAAGAGCCTGACGTTGTTTTGATGTCAGATATTTTCCAGGACCATTTTGAGGAAGATAACGCCTCAGATGCTTTTACGACCGTAGCGCCAGGTTATACCCTAGAGCTTGATACCAATGGTTCTGAAGTTCGCATGACTGGTGATGGCACCTCTGCTCCTTGGGACCCGTTTGCCTATGTCTTCAGAAATCCAGCCACTCTGGATACTTTCGATCTCGATATGTCAGCTAATAATAAACTGTATATCAAGGCCAAATCCAATGTCCCTGGTACGGCTATTCGAATCGATGTGCAGGATATAGATGGTTTTGCCACCACTGAAGGATCAATCACTAAAATACTGAGCGAGGAGTACGAAGTTTATGAGTACGACTTTACAGGCGTGTATAATGACTTGGGTTTTGGAGGTACACCTTGTACACCATCCACAGCTCCTTGCCCCGTTAATCCTACTCGAATTGGGAATCTCGTTATTTTTATCGAACCAGGAGTAGGCGAATTTTTGGGTACGGTAAGTCTTGACTACATTTCCTTTGGTACTTCGCTCGATCCGCCAGCTCCTCCAGGAGTACTGATCTATGGCGATCACTGCAATAATAATTCTACTGCAAATGTCGTCGATCCTTTTGGTCTGGTCAGTTCAGAATCGGGCACAGACTGGATCATTACTGGCGATGGCACTTCTGCTCCTTTCTCCGCACTTGCCTACAGCACTTTTGATCAGACGACCAATGAGAATATCATTGTTGATGCTACTGGAAATAACAAGTTCTACATCAGAGCACAATCGACCAGCGATGTCCCAATGCGAATTGATTTGGTCGATACCGCAGGCTTCGTCACTTCGCTCCCTTCTCTCACCAGAACCATTTCTAGTGATTTTCAGGTCTTTGAGTTTGATTACTCTGGCCAATATTCTGATGGTGGTTATGGTGGTACGCCTTGTATGAGTGGCCCCTGCCCAGTAGACGGTTCTGCCATTGGCACGATCCTGTTTTACCCCAATCCAGTAGATGGTGGATTTGACGGAACCATCACTGTAGACTTTGTATCCTTTGGCGCTCCACTAGATGTAGATTTTGGACCCGTAGGTGTGCCCAATTACAATGATCATTACGAAAATGAGGACCTCTCCTTTATCAGCGATATTTCGGGACTGGTCAGTGATATTGACAATAGCGAATGGACCATTACTGGCGATGGGACCAATAGTGCCTTTTCCCCTGTAATTTATGATATTCACGATCAAATCAATGGCAGTAGCATATTGGCTAGTGTTCAGGCCAGTGGAGACAAACTCTTCATCCGAGCCAAGTCTTCCATTGATGGTACGGCACTTCGCATTGACTTACAAGACCAAGAGGGCTTTGCGACAACGGAGCCTTCTGTAGAACGGACCCTAAGCACAGACTTTACGATCATCGAATACGATTTTGCCAGTACCTATATGGATGGTGGCTATGGCGGGACGCCTTGTACGGCAGGACCTTGTCCAGTAGATGGTGAGCGAGTGGATTTTCTTCAATTTTTTATTGATGCGACAACAGGCGCTTTCAATGGTACGATTACGATCGACTGGATCGCCTTTGGGCAGCCTTTCAATGATGCCCCCACGGGGCTTATCAATTACGAAGATGATTATAATGATGACGACCTGAGCAATATTTCGGATATGGATGGCTTGGTAAGCAGTATTAGCGATGGTGAATGGACCATTACTGGCGATGGAACTAGCGGTGCCTTTTCCCCTGTCGTCTATCAGGCCAATGACAGCAATAATGACAGCATTGCCATCGACGTAGTGGGCAGCAATGATCTTTTGTATATCTTTGCTAAATCATCTGTAGATAATACCGCCTTGAGAATTGATTTGCAGGATGCACAGGGCTATGTCACTTCCAATCCATCTATCGAAAAGACCCTCACAACCGAATATGCCATGTATGAATACGACTATACCAACACCTATACGGATGGTGGATTTGGTGGTACGCCTTGTACTGGTGGACCTTGCCCAGTAGATGGTCAGCGAGTGGCGGCTTTACAGTTTTTCTTGAATCCAGGTAGCGGTGCTTTTGATGGTGCCTTGACAATTGATTGGATTTCCTTTGGTGCGCCATTGGTGGTAAACGTAGAAGAAATTATGGAGCTAGAGGCCCTTCGCATATTCCCAAATCCAGCTAGCGACCAAGTGGGTGTGGAGCTGAGCTTGACGCAGGAAAGCGAGGTCATCATTCGTTTGTATGATCAGGTAGGTCGTCTAATTATTGATCAATACGAGCAGACCTTATTGGGTAATCAATTGACTCCAGTAGATATTAGCTCATTGGATAGCGGGCTGTATTTTTTACAAGTTAATATCAACAATCAAATTACTCAGGCCATCCCTGTCGTCAAAAAATAATTTTTTACTGGATGGGTAATGCTATCCATCCAGTTCTTTTTCCTCAAACTATCGACCATGAAGTTTTTGTATACCTTTCTTTTGTTTAGTCTCTCTCTGGCCATTCACGCACAGGATACTTATCATCAAAACCTGGATCAATGGCTAATGAGCAATTACAATACACCACCTGCCGAGTGGCTCATTGCCAATACGGAAGCGGATGTTTATGCCAGTGTGGGAAGCTATAATTGTACGGTTAGTACAGAGAGTATTAGTGGACAAGATTTTTCTAGTGTATCGCGTATTCAAGTCAACCAAGCAGGAGATAACCCTTGGGATAGTGGCTGGCGTACAGAGAATATCCTCAGTGTACAAAATGGCCAAAAGGTGCTACTCGTACTTTGGTTGCGCTCTACAGGGGGTGGTTCAGGAAAGGTCAATGTTTTTGTAGAACGGGCTTCTAATTTCCAAAAGGAAGTCTATCTCACCGCTAATGTACTAGAAGAATGGACTCAATTCCTCATTCCTTTTGAAGCCACAACTGGCAATTATGCCGCTGGCCAAATGGTCTTTGGTTTCCATCTCGCCCTACAGGCACAAACGATCGAAGTGGGGGGCTACACCGCCATTTACTACGGCGACAATGTCGAACTTAACAATTTACCTGCTGATTTGAATAATGACCAATACGATGGTTTTCAGGCTGACGCCCCTTGGCGAGCCCCAGCTGCCCAACGCATCGAGCAATTGCGAAAAGCCGATTTTAGCATACAAACACAGACGACCAGTGGCGTACCTGTAGCTAATATTCCCGTCAAGGTAGAAATGATCCAGCACGACTTTGCCTTTGGCACAGCTGTCACAGCAGAACGCATTGCAGGTAATAACAATCACAATGTATTTTACGAAAATAAGATTACCAACCTAGATGGGAATGGTCATGGGTTTAATTGGGTGGTTTTTGAAAATGACCTAAAATGGGATGGTTGGGAAGAAGAATGGTTTGTCAATCACAATGAACTGGTCAATGCCGTCAATTGGTTTAGTGATCAAGACATCAAAATACGTGGGCATAATTTGGTGTGGCCAGGTTTCCAATACCTGCCTGATGATATTGCCCCCAATGCCTCCAACCCAAGTTATGTCTTGGATCGCATTGAAGGACGATTGGATGAAATCCTCAATTATCCAGGTTTAGGGGCCAATAGGATTCCCGAATGGGATGTATTGAACGAGATCGTCGTCAATACTGATTTGGAAGCCACTTTTATGAACGAGCCTGGCAATACCACAGGTCGGGAAATTTACGCTGACATCTTTAAGAAGGCCAAAGAAATTTCTCCTGATACCAAAATGTACCTCAACGACTACGTCACCATGACTTTAAATAATACGGGAGGAGGCTTGTACGATATTCTCAAAGATCGCATCCAAGAATTGCTCGATGCGGGTGCACCTATAGAAGGAATTGGTTTTCAAGGCCACATTGGGGGTTCGCCTAATGGGATTCCTTCCGTTTTGGGAACACTAGATGACTTTTACGATAGCTTTGGCTTAACGGCTAAGATTACAGAATTTGATATGCCACCGATCGTCTCAGAAGATTTAGGGGCTAATTATCTAGGTGATTTTCTGACGGCTGTATTTAGTCATCCAAGTGTTGATGGCTTTTTGTTCTGGAACTTCTGGGATGGCGCCACCTGGCAGAACCCAGGAGCAAATCTATTTAGAGAAAACTGGACACAAACCCCCGCAGGAGATATGTTTATTGATTTAGTCTTTAACCAGTGGTGGACAGATACCTTAGCGGTTACCAATGCTGAGGGACAATACGAGGGCCGTTTTTTTAAGGGGCTTTATCAGGTTACCTATACCTGCGATGATCAAGAAATCACTCAGCTTGTTTCATTAAGCGAAGATCAGGAGTTGATCATCGACTGTAATAACTTAAGTACAAGTACGATAAACCCCATACAGCAAAAACCAGCTTTTAAGCTATCCCCCAATCCAGCAAGGAACCTAGTGAGTATCCATAGATCGCATTCCAAAGAGGCCGAAATCCAGCTTTATGATAGCTTGGGTATTGCGCTTTTAAAACAAAAAATCAGTGGGGAGGTCTTTGAATTACCTATTGATTTACCTAGTGGGATGTATCTGATGGAGCTTCGCGAAGGGACCGTGAAAAGCTATGAGCGCTTGATCATCGAGTAAGCGACTTTAAAACTCAGCGATTAGCGCTAAGGCCCGTCGATAAAAAACGGAGTGGGGATCATCCAGGATTGGTTGAAGTTGTCGACGGGCTTTCTCTTTATTGCCCATAGCTAATTCAATGAGAGCCGTATACCAAAGGGCCTGTTCTTGGAAGGGGCTAAATTCGCTTTGAAGGAGGTATTGAAAATCTGCTTGAGCCTTCTCCATATCACCCATTTCCATCCAACAAATGGCACGAGCCAAACGAACCTTATCATTGCCAGCTTCTTTTTCCAGTAAATGACTTGCCAAGGATAAAGCAAGCGTATAAGATTCGTTTTGGTAAGTTTCATCTAGAGCCAAGGTAAGTTCAGATACTTGACCATTACGTTGATTAAAATGTAAGGGATAGGCTTCGTAATGCATCGTGTACAAATCCAAAGGACCTTGCTCTTGCATCCAATACCAAGGTCCTAAAAACAGACCAAGTACCAGTGCAGCTACCGCGGCATAAGAGAGGATCAATCGTCGTCTTTTACCCTGTTGAACGCGACTCATTTCTTTCTGGTGAATCCCCATCAGGCGCTTTTTCATAGCCTGATCGCCCAGGTCTTCTATCTTTTCCAATAGGCGTTTGCGCATCGCCAAGTCTTGGGCAAAATCAGTATCTACTGCTTGCCGTCTTTCAATTTTTCGGGCAGCAGAGGGCGCCATTCGCCCCATCAAATACCGATCGATGCGCTGGTCATTCATGTTCTTCTCAA
>JBCBDH010000125.1:0-11866 GCA_038529855.1 Bacteroidota bacterium
GATCGTAAAGTTCATCCTGTTCTTCTGGACTGGAAGCCGTAATATTGGAGGACTCCACAACCCAAATACTGATACCTTCATTGCGGCGTGTATAAACATCGCGGGCATTTTCTATGGCCATCTCCGCGTCGGAAGCATGCAGACTTCCGACGTGTTTATGGCTCAGCCCTTGTTTACTTCTGATAAAAACTTCCCATAGTGGCCAGTTTTTCTTTTCCATAAGGCTGAAGGTGTTTGGTTGTAATGGTTTTACTTGTTGCCCTTCCCCAATCAATTGGGAAAGCTAATGGCTGAGGTTTATGGTTGATTAGGCAACCTGTTGTTGCTTAGCTAGTTTGCGCTGACGTTTCTTTTCGGCGTAGGCCATAGCTGCCTCTCGCACCCAAGCCCCTTCTTCATGGGCTTTTACACGTGTGGCAATACGCTGGCGGTTGCAAGGGCCATTCCCTTTCACTACTTGCCAGAACTCTTCCCAGTCAATAGGCCCAAAATCGTAATGGCCTCTTTCTTCATTCCACTTCAGATCGGGATCGGGCAAAGTGACATTGAGAATTTTAGCTTGCTCGACACATACATCCACAAATTTTTGTCGAAGCTCATCATTGGTAAATCTTTTGATCTTCCACTTCATTGATCTGGCCGTATGTGGAGAATCCGCATCAGATGGACCAAACATCATTAGAGAGGGCCACCACCAGCGATTGACAGCTTCCTGTAACATACGCTTCTGCCCGTCTGATCCTTTGCTGAGGGTAAGCAAAATTTCAAATCCTTGTCTTTGGTGGAAACTCTCTTCTTTACATACCCTTACCATTGCACGAGCATAAGGTCCATAAGAACAACGACAGAGTGGCACTTGATTCATAATGGCCGCTCCGTCGACCAGCCAGCCAATACAGCCAATGTCGGCCCAGCTAGTAGTTGGATAATTAAATATACTAGAATACTTCGCCGTACCATCGTGGAGTTGCTCGATGAGATCATCGCGCTCTACACCCAGGGTTTCAGCGGCAGCATAGAGATACAAACCATGTCCAGCCTCATCTTGAACCTTGGCCAATAGGGCTACTTTGCGGCGAAGGCTAGGCGCCCTGGTAATCCAGTTGCCTTCTGGCAACATCCCTACAATTTCAGAATGTGCATGCTGAGAAATCTGGCGAACCAGTGTTTTTCGATAAGCATCTGGCATCCAATCTTTTGGTTCAATCCTAATCTCTGCGTCAATCTTCTCCTGAAACCTTTGCTCTAGATTCTGTGTATCACCCATGTTAAATTGTATTCACTGAACATTTATAAAGTACTCGTACAAAAATAATCCCTAGATTATTCTTTTCAAAGGAAAAACGAACAAATGTTCGTTTTGTTGTCGTTTTTAATGGAATTCTTGGCTATAGTGTCGGAGTAACTTAAAGTTACTCCGACACTACAGGACCAGATCTACTGTTTCATTATCTTCTCTACGCGTACTCGATTATTTTCATATCGAAATTCCACATAATAAACGCCCTTGGCCCAATGGCTTGTATTAAATGTCACGACTTCCTCATCCCCTACTTCTTTTTCTAAAACTACTTGGCCGAGCACATTCACAACTCTCAGAACACCTGCTCCACCTGGATTCACGAGCAATAGCTCCTTAAATGGATTGGGATAGACCTCTAGGTTCTCCTCTGCTGCTGATTCACTACTTCCAATGGCACTGCGTTCTTCAACGGGAACATCTGGCAAACGCGGAATAAACTGTTCGCCATAAACGATATTGAGAACGGAGCGAGAAAAAGCGGATCTTGGATCATCCAATGCAGCGTAGGTATTTAGGCTTTGGCGTTCTGTTTCTGTGGGGACATAGTCCTTATCTTTCACCCAAGATAGGTAGATGCGCTGAGGCAGGACAAAAGATTCCTGACCCGCATAATTGCCTATTTGGTCAAGCATCATATTGGCTTTGGTCCAATCCCCTTGCTGCATGGCTACACTATACTTCATAGGCAAGAAGTAGTCGCCAAACTGATTGAGGTAAGTTTCCAGTCTAGCATAATCATCTCTGAAGGCATAATTTTGTAAAAGTGCGCGGAACTCTTTTTGGAGCTTCGCATCACTGAGCTTGTAGGCAATCGTTGCTGGTGTAATCTGACTTTGAATCGCAGCGGCAATGGCTACTTCGTCATCTCCACCTCCAATAAATCCTTCTGACCAACCACAATCGTCACAGGGCGGTTCGGGAGTGCTTTGATTGCCAATATCTCCGCAAAGCTCAAAACTGGGCGGCCCATTAAAGGTGCCAAAGTTGACTTGGAAATTACAGGGGTCAATACAATCAGGATCGCCAATGTAGCACTGTGGGATACTTAGGTCGTTGGGATTTCCACTTTCAGGAAAATAGGTAAATTGTACATTCTCATTAAACTCCGTGTGTAGATGTCTAGTATGCCCAACCGTAAAAGCATTCACCACGCGATCCAATGAACTTCCCTGATTGGCGATCAATGCGGGATTATTATCTGCATCTGATTGGATGTATACGTCAAAATTATTGCTGTTTTGATTATTGAAGTATTGCATGCCCAGATTATCACCAGAAGCATTGACACCAAAAGAACATTCGTCAAAAATGTTACAGCCTATGGGTGTTGGATCAGAGCCAGCAGATTGTAAATCCACACCAGCACTCAACTGTTCAAAGCGATTATTTTGAATAACAGCTTGCCCCTCTCCCATCAAAGCTACACCAAATACCCCAATGGCAAAATCATTATTGCTGATGAGTAGATTATTAGCTACAGAAGCATTGATCCCTAATCCATTATTGGTAAAGTCATTTCTTTGAATGACGTATGGGTGATTGATCAATGTGGTATTTTCTATACCTATGGCATCGTTGATTCCATTAAAATCATTGTATTGTACTTGCAAACCAGCATTGATGGAATAGAGGGCAGATCGCTCCTGGTCATTAAAAGTACATCCTCGTATGTTGACATTATCACAGCGCCAACTGGTAATTCCATACTGACCACCATCAAAGGTACTGTTCAGGATTTCGCTGCGACTATCAAAATTGGCCAACAGGTATTCAATGGATCGCTTATTATTGATAAACTGAACACCATCTGCTCGAATATATCCTCCCCAATAATTGGAATTCCAGGTCTCCTCTTCCTTTTTACAAGCAATGGCATTATTGGCATCGCGAACAGTGGAATTGGGTAAAAGCAGTACAATACCATGATCATCAGCAGCCAGGGTATAGCTTTCAAATGCATATTGTGGTTTGTGGGGAATGGCATTATTACCTTCCAATCTGATCCCACTCCAACGATTGGAAGCGACATCCTCACACACACCACCATTGGCAATCAAGGCATCTTCATCCAGAATCAGACGGGCACCTCGCTCGACAAAGATATTGGTCTTTGGCTGAAGATAAAGCTTACACTGTATACTTAGCGTTGCACCAGATTTGACCCTTACATTGGTGTAAAGCCGAAGGTCATTTTGCCACTCTTCATCCGTATCCACGACGATTTCATGCGATGCATCCAATACATCCTCGCATACGACGTATTTGCGAACATGCCGTGCCATCAGTGAACGATAAATTTCTCTGGACTGGCATCCAGTAAAAGAAGTGCGGGGATGCATGTCAATGTTTCCACTTGAATGCATGATATTATTCTGACAAGTATTCTGATGACCAACAGTAGGAAGGAAAGTATGGGTGTACTCATGTAAAAAACCACCTGCTGCAAAAGTAGCAAATCGGTTGACATCCCATTCATAAGTATCTCCTCTACGGAAACGATTGTCATACCAGCCTAAAAACAAATCTGGACAATGCCAGAATGCGGGTTGATCCAAGGTAAAAGTCGACAGGGCAGAATACCAATTGCCTCCATATGGATTGGGGTATAAACTGCGATCATAGGGTAAGTCTTGAATGACCACGCCTTCATAAAAAGGCTTATTCATGGTCAAGAAGACATCAAAGCCTGGCTCATATCCTTCATCGAGTAATAGCTGATGAATGCCATTGAGGTAAATCTTATCTGCACTATTCCAGGTACTAGATTCTGAATCGTTGAGGTGGTTCCAATAGAACTCGTCTTCAATCTCTATGTAGGTGGGTACAAACTCTATGTGGATATTATTATAGTGTTCTGGCGCAGTGCTACAGTTGCAATTTTCTTGCTGCAGGACAGTGACTTTTTCATTGAGCTTGACAAAGATCTTATCCAGAAAATCCTTGTGTTCCTGATTGGTACTTGGAGAGAAATTCCCTGAGCCATTTTCCCTTTGTAGTATGACGATATTGGTTTTAATCTTTAGTGTTCTGCTAATGCCCTGTGGCACCATGTCATCATTGTGATTGCTGTTAAAATCAATCAGGCTATTATTGCAAGCGGCAACAATATTTTCTGTACCAGAAGAGTGGCCTCCCCCACTCGTCCCACAACCGTGAAAAGTAATATCCTGGGCATAAATGGGCGCCATGTAAAAAGTGAAATACAAGAGTCCAAAAGCAGCAAACAAAAATCTCGTACAAAATGGTAAAGTTTTCATCGTCTATTTTTTTGTTGTTTGAAAATAATGCCTGCTATCATCCATGATGATATTGGGCAAAGCACTGCCAGGAGAGCCATTGGACAATAGATGCAATACCCACTGCGCAAATGATTCCAAGCTACAGCTGATTCAATCCATGTAAATGAGCCCTACCCCTAATCTAATTATGGTTCTGATCAGTGATTATAAGACCCAAGCGCTGTTTGATGCACATGGAATGAGCTAGTGATTAGAAAGGATTTCTTCTGAAAGGAAGAAAAACCGAAAATCAACGCCCTCGAATTTTAATAGATTCTTGCAAAGAGAGATAGGTGGGGCATGCCCCATTGAGGTTTGAAGTTTCCATAACTTTAGCTTTATAAAAGTTTATACTGACATTTTTGATCCTTATCAAGTACGTTGAAAATAGGTAAAAAGTCAATGGATTATTTATCTATTTTCGGTAATTATGGAATTATTATTTTGCATTATGCATATAGAATAGATGAATAAAAATTTTATTCCGCATTTTGTGGAAAAAGGAATTATTTTGATGAGGATTGTCTTCGATAATGAGAAAGATGCAGCTACTCGAATTTTAGGCAGACAGGTGTTGGTACTTCAGCAATTTGGCCAGTTTCTTCCAATGCGCCTGTTTCTCCATTGATGCGAAAGCTGACAATGCTTCCGTTGTCTTGATTGGCAGCCAATAGAAAATGGCCATCAGGGCTAATGACGAAGTTGCGGGGGGTTTGGCCCTGGGTGGATTGATGGCCGATGAGTTGGAGCGTTCCAGAGCTGGGGTCAATTTTGTACATGGCGATGTTATTAAACTCGCCGCGATTGGAAGCGTAGAGGAATTGTCCAGAGGGGTGGATATGGATATCAGCACAGGCAGCTGGGCGCGAATCGCCCTCTGGGCGGGTCGAGATGCTTTGAAAGGCCACCTGGGGACCAGGCTTTGGATAGAAAAGCTCGATAGTGCCGTTGAGTTCGTTGAGGACATAAATCACTGCAAGAGTAGGATGAAAGGCCAAATGGCGGGGTCCTGCTCCGCTCGCCGTTCTGAGATAGGTGGCAGTGCTTTGCAATTGGCCCGTAGTATAATCTGGACGATAGACGCGAACTTGGTCAATACCCAAATCACAAACATAAATCAAACTATCTCCTGGTCCAGCTATTACCTGATGGGCATGAGGTGCTTCCTGACGAGGATGCTGTCCTTTCCCCTCATGCTGAACTAAGGCTGTAGCTTCTCCCAAACGACCATCTGACTCAATGGGTAACATCGCGACATTCCCTCCTACATAATTGGCGACCAAAATGTACTGCCCATTTGGACTCACGCTAATGTGGCAAGGCGCGTCGCCCCCTGCAGATTGTCGATTCAAGAATTGCAATTGCTTTTGTTCTCGATCAATTTTAAAGGCGCTAACTGTCCCAGTAGGATAATCAGGTTCCTTCCCATGCTCGTGTACGGCATATAGGTATTGACCAGAGGGATGAAGGGCAATAAAAGAAGGATTCAATACATCGCCAGCAAGTGTTACTTGTTGGATAGCCCCTGTGTTTCCATCCATTTCATACCAATAGATCCCCTCAGCTTGGCCATCAACATGTCCCTCCTTTCGGGTATAAGTACCTATAAATAATGCTTGATTGGGCTGTTTCACCGTATCGGTTGAAGTCGTTTGCGAATGGCTGTTTGTTTGTTCAGAAGAAGGCGCCTGGCAAGCGGTAAGGAGACTTATCAAAATAAGCAGGGTACAAAGAAGGGGCATCTTAGCAGACATAAAAAAGGCTTTTGATCTATTGGGCTCCTAAGGTAGCATTCCTTTCTCATTTATCCTTGCGCAAGCCATTTAATAGTAAGCTAGCAATATCATGCTGTAGGGCTTCCTGGTCAATCTCCCGCCCCGCTCGATACCAATTGTGAATCCAGCGCGTAGAGGAGATGAGGGTATATAGAATGGTCTTTCCGTCTAGAGCCTTGAGTTCTTCACTTTCAATCCCGCTTTCGATTAGGCGCAAAAAGCCTTGCTCGTATTCGCGCCGCAAGCCTAAGAAATCACTCAGGTGAGGTTCGCTCAGATAGCGCCATTCATCATTAAAAACGGTAACCGAAGTGCTGTCTTCTATCGCAATACGGATGTGCAATTGGATGAGTTGGAGAATCTTATCACTGGCCTTTCCTGGCTTAGCCTCTACTTCCCTGAGCCCTTCGACAAAACGATGGGCATTTTCCATACAGATCTTAAGCAGGATTTCTTCCTTGGATTTGATGTGGCTATACAAACTAGAGGCTCTTTCCAATCCCACACGGTCGGCCAAATCGCGCATAGAAGCCGCTCGATAGCCTTTTTCCTGAAACAGCCTTGCGGCCTCTTCAAAAATGATTTGTTTGCGGTTTTTCTTGATGGTTTTTTCCATTGGGGCAATGAGTTGAATAGTAGCAGATTTATTGGTCGTCAAAATCGACTACTAGCTGGCTGGTTCGAGGATGTGCCTGACAAGTTAAAATAAACCCAGCTTCTACTTCTTCCTCCTCCAAAGCATAATTGACATCCATTTCAACATCCCCCTCGACTAAACGAGCACGACAGGTACAACAAACACCTCCTTTACAGGCAAAGGGAAGGTCTGCCCCCCGCTTGAGGGCCGCATCTAAAATAGTCTCGCCTCCATACTGAAGTTGCATATTGAAAGCCTGACCGTCGAGGATGATCTGAATTTTACTTTCCTTATCAGGGTCAAAATCAGGACGTGCAGCTGCTTTGGGCGCCGCTTTGGCCTTACCAGGAGAGCCAAACAACTCGACATGAATGCTTTTCTCTGGCGCTTTCAATTGGCGAAGGGCGCTGCGAATGGCCAACATCATGGGCTCAGGGCCACATATAAAATATTCATCCACCAATTGGGGATCAAATAGGCGTTGGGCGAACTGCAGGCACTTGTCCTCCGTAATAAAACCGTTGAATAAATCGCTTTCCAGTTGTTCTTCACTAAAAATATGGTGGATACTGAGGCGGCCGAGAAAAGTATTCTTAAGTGCTTCCAACTCTTCTTTAAAAATGATCGAATCAAAACCGCGATTACCATAAAATAGGGTAAATGTACTATCTGACTCTACCTTTAAGACTGTCTTTAGGATAGAAATAATTGGGGTAATGCCACTTCCTCCAGCAAAGCCAACATAGGATTTAGCCTGCCCAGTTTTTATTTCCGTGTAGAATTTGCCCATTGGCGTCATCACTTCAATCTCATCACCAGCCTTCAACACCTTATTGGCATAGGTAGAAAAACGCCCTCCAGGCACCAATTTAATAGCGACTCGCAACTCTTCATCCAGCGGGCTAACACATACCGAGTAATTGCGGCGCACCTCCTCCCCATTAATATCTGCTTTTAGCGTCAGGTATTGGCCTTGTATAAACTGGAAATCTTCTGAAAGATGTTGGGGTACGTCAAAAGCTACAGAAACCGCATCTTGGGTTTCTCGGCGCACTTCGCGAACCGCTAAGGAATGGAAAACAGGCATAGACGTATTTTTTCAAAAACGAACGATCATTCGTTTGCAAAAATATTAGAAGATTAGAAGCTATGCAAATAATTAGGTACAAAAGCATAGACACAACAAAGCGTGTATGCCAATTAAATGACATACACGCTTTCTTTATTGCAACTCCAAAGAGCTGTACTATACTAGAGACCGTTGACGTAACGAGTAAGCTTACCTTTTAGATTGGAGGCTTTATTCCTGTGCCAGGTATTGCGCTTCGCCAGGCGATCGATCATGCTGATCACTTTTGGAAGAAACTTTGTTGCATCCGCCTTATCCTCCATTTCGCGCAATTTCTTAATTGCTGTACGAGCAGACTTCTTATAATAACGATTGTGAAGTCTTTTCTTCGCATCTTGACGGATTCTTTTCTTCGCTGATTGATGTTGTGCCATGACAAAAAATTGAAATTCTAACAGTTAAACGCGAGCCTTTAGTAATAATGATGGTTCAAAAAAGACCCTTTATTCGAAAACAGCTGCAAATTTAAGACTTTTTCCAAGAAAAGGAAACCTTTGTACCAATTATTTCAGGCTTATTGATCCTCCTCATTGGAATCATAGGCATCGCCACCAAAAATAACGGTAAAGAAGTGAGCAATTTTGGAAAAACAAAGCCCTACAAAGACACCAATGGAGCGAATGCCATCTACTTCCTGAAACACTTTATGCTCAATCCCATTGAGCTGAAATTCCGGAATATCCTGTTCTTCATCGAGCCTTTTAAAACTATTCTCTGCCATCGGAAATCATGATTTAAATGCGCTTTTAAAATCGTTTAAAGATAGGAAACAACTGGCTACTGCTTCCTGTTCACTACTTCACAACGAATAAGGGATAAATGGGATTTCATTTTTGAGCAATTTATTGATTTTTCTACGATATTTGCCCCAAATAGATAGATTACACAAAATGCTTATAAAGCAATACCTAAAGTAAGCCTTTTACCCCAGGCTTGATAAGATCAAAAATAGAAAAAAGATGAAGGATTATTCCTATGTTTTCAATGCTCATCCCGCCTATATTGAGTCGCTTTACGAACAATATCAGCAAGATCCCAATTCTGTAGAAGATGGCTGGCGGAGTTTTTTCAAAGGTTTTGAATTCGCTCAAAGTAGCAATGGAAACGGTCAGCACAATGGCCAAAGCCCAACAGTATCCAAACAAACTACCGATAAAGAGTTTGGTGTGATGTCGATCATTCACGGATTTCGCAATAGGGGACACCTCCTCTCCCCTACCAATCCCATCCGCCAACGCCGCGACCGAAAACCTCATCTCGACCTGTCGGATTATCGTTTGGAGGATGCCGATTTGGATCAGCGCTTTCAGGCAGGGGAGGAAATTGGACTCCACAATGCCACCCTCCGCGAAATTATCGACCGCCTAAACGTCATCTACGCAGGCAATATTGGCTTTGAATACGCCCATATTGAAAACCGCAAAAAAAGAATGTGGCTGCGTGATAAGATCGAAAATCGGGTATTGGACGGTAGCTATGGTATCCAATTGGAAAAGAAAAAACGCATCCTAGAAAAACTCAACGGTGCCGTGGGTTTTGAAAGATTCCTCCACACCAAATACGTTGGACAAAAGCGCTTTTCACTAGAAGGAGGCGAAACGGCTATTGCCGCCTTGGATGCCATCATCAATAGAGCTGCAAGCGATCAAGTAGAAGAGGTGGTAATTGGTATGGCTCACCGCGGCCGACTTAATGTCTTGGTCAATATCATGGGAAAGACCTATGAGCAAATTTTTAATGAATTTGAAGGGACCGCTGTTCCCGACCTGAGCTTTGGCGATGGGGACGTGAAGTATCACCTGGGTTTTTCCTCACAGGTAGAGACGACCAGCGGAAAAGTCGTTCACCTCAAATTGGTTCCCAATCCATCGCATTTGGAATCGGTGAATACGGTTGTAGAGGGTTTTGCCCGAGCCAAGGCCGATATTTTGTACGATAGTGATTACGATAAGATTCTTCCCATCCTCATTCATGGAGACGCCGCCATTGCTGGCCAAGGTGTCGTCTACGAAACGGTACAAATGAGCCAGTTGGATGGTTACTACACTGGCGGGACGATCCATTTTGTCATCAATAATCAAATTGGGTTTACCACGGATTTTGACGATGCGCGTTCTTCTACTTATTGTACGGGGGTAGCCAGTTTGGTACAGGCACCAGTATTCCATGTCAATGGCGATGATCCAGAAGCTGTTATTTTTGCGGTAGAATTAGCGACTGAATATCGACAGTTGTTCAATAATGATGTCTTTATCGATATGGTCTGTTATCGCAAGCATGGGCATAATGAGGGTGATGATCCCAAATTTACACAGCCCGAAATGTACAAGATCATCAATAAACATCCCAATCCAAGGGAGCTGTATTCTCAAAAGCTCATTGCGGCAGGAGAGGTAGAAAAGGAATTGGCGGAACAAATGGAAAAGGAATTTTGGAATAATTTACAGGCCCGCCTCGATTCCGTCAAACAAAAGCCCCTCCCCTACACTTATCAGGAGCCCGAATTGGCTTGGAAAGCACTGCGCAAAACGGTTGATCCCAAAGATTTTGAAATATCCCCTCCCACTGGTATCGCTCGCGAACGCATTGATAAAATCATCAATCACCTGATGACCCTGCCCAAGGACTTTGCACCAATGGGCAAAATCAATCGACTACTTAAGGGCAAACAAAAACTGCTGGATAAAGGTACGCTGGATTGGGCCATGGCAGAATTGCTGGCCTATGGTTCGATTTTGATGGAAAATAAGGATGTGCGTATCAGTGGGCAGGATGTCAAGCGCGGCACTTTTTCTCACCGCCACGCCATTTTTTACGATGAAAAAACTTACGAGGAGTTCAATCGCCTAAATACCATCGCTGAGGAGCAGGGCCAATTCCGCATCTTTAATTCCCTGCTTTCCGAATTTGGAGCCCTGGGTTTTGAATATGGCTATTCGCTGGCTTCACCAGAGAGTCTGGTCGTTTGGGAAGCACAATTTGGCGATTTTTACAATGGCGCTCAAACGATTGTCGACCAGTACATCTCCGCTGCAGAGAGCAAATGGCGTAGAATGAGCGGTCTGGTTATGCTCCTGCCTCATGGCTATGCTGGCCAGGGTCCAGAACACTCCAGCGCTCGCCTAGAACGCTTCCTACAACAATGTGCAGAATACAATATTACGGTCGCTAATATCACGACTCCTGCCAACTTTTTCCACGCGGTCAGAAGACAACTGGCTCGCCCCTTCCGCAAGCCTTTAATCGTCATGTCGCCCAAGTCTTTGCTCCGCCATCCAAGATGTATCTCTACGCTGGATGCTTTTGAAGACATTAATGACAATAGCTTTTACGAGTACTACGATGATCCTGAGGTGGATAATAAGCAGGCAAAAAAGATCAAAAAGGCGCTGTTCTGCTCGGGTAAGGTATATTACGACTTGCTGGCTCGCAAGGAGGAAGCAGGGCGCTCAGATATTGCCATTATCCGTTTGGAACAATTGTATCCTTTCCCTAAAAATCACATTGATGCTTTGCTGGATAAATATAAAAAGTCCAAAACTTATTGGGTCCAGGAAGAACCTGAAAATATGGGAAGCTGGCAATACATCCAATCTATGTATCCCAATATCGGGATGGAACTAATTGCCCGAAAGTCGAGTGCTTCTCCAGCGACAGGGTATAAAAAGATACATGACCAGCAGCAGCAGGATATTATCTCAAAGCGGAGCAGTCGCCTCGCTACCCAAAGGCCCGATCGATAAT
>JBCBDH010000126.1:0-11842 GCA_038529855.1 Bacteroidota bacterium
CTTTTGGCTTGATATCAAATCCAAAGTACAATAAGAGAAATAATACCGTTGCAGCAGAGACTAGAATGATTTGAAATCTTGACATAATCCGCTAGTCCTTCACTTACTCACCATCATCTTCCGGCAATGTACTTACATTACCCTTTACCTGTTCGACAAACACCTTTGCGGGTTTGAAGGCAGGGATATAGTGTTCTGGAATTTCAATTGCTACGTTTTTCTTTATGTGGCGGCCAATTTTCTTGGCCCGCTTTTTAATGACAAAACTTCCAAACCCCCGTATATAGACATTCTCCCCTTCCGACAAAGAGTTCTTGACCTCTTTGAAGAACATTTCTAGAGTGACCAAAACATCGACTTTCGGGACACCAGTTTTATCTGAAATTGCTGTAACCAAATCAGCTTTTCTCATCGTTATTGTTTGGTTTATAATTAGTTATGAATGAGATTCGGATAATCCAAAAGAGATGCAAATCTCGTAATTTTATTCATTAATTGAAAATAAAAATCCAAAATCTTTGATTATTTTTTTGCCTACATCCATTTATAGTCAAGTTATTACATCTTTTTATAAAGATTATTTGATATTTGTGCGCCACACAACTGGCAAATTGGCCAATTTACCGGATAAAGCACTGTGTGCTTGCGCTTTATCGCAATGATTAGCTATTTTTGCCCGGGTATTCGGATCAGGCATAGAAGTCAGTCATATTGTCTTAGCATCATATATATTACTGCCAACTCAGCCGCCGGCAACTTATACACCATCTCAACAAGCGAACTATGTTATTATCCATGACCGGATACGGCAGGGCAACCAAGTCCATTGACAGTAAAACAATTACTATAGAGATCAGATCACTCAATAGTAAATTCACCGATCTGCGTTTTAAGCTTCCCCAAAACTATAAGGAAAAGGAAATCGAACTGCGCAAAATCATTACGCAAAGAGCGGAACGCGGTAAAATTGATGCCCAACTCGATGTTAAATCGCTAACTGGAGAGGGAGAATTCGGCCTGAATAAAGCCCTTTTCAGCCGTTACTATCGAGAGCTATCTTCCCTGAGGGAGGATCTCAATATTCCCAATGGTGATATGCTTCAATCCATCATCCGGCTGCCCAATGTCATTGCTGCCGAAGAGGGAAGTATCAATGAGGAAGAATGGAAAACCGTACTGGCTGCCTTGCAGGAAGCCCTCGATAAATTTATGAAGTTTCGCACAGACGAGGGCCAAGTAATGGAAAAGGACTGTCGGCTGCGCATTCGGAATATTCTCGCCAACCTCAATGAAATCAAACCTTTTGAGAAAGCCAGGGTAGAAAAGGTGCGCAAACGCATCGAACAACACATGGAAGAATACGTGGGCAAAGACAATATAGATGCCAACCGCTTTGAGCAAGAGATCCTCTATTATCTCGAAAAAATTGATATCACCGAAGAAAAAGTTCGCTTGGAGCAACATTGTCACTACTTTATAGAGGAACTGGATAAGTCAACGACCCAAAAGGGACGAAAGCTGAGCTTTATCAGCCAGGAAATCGGTCGGGAGATCAATACCTTAGGCTCCAAGGCCAATTCTTCGGATATCCAGCGCTTTGTCGTTAAGATGAAGGACGAACTTGAAAAGATTAAAGAACAAGTAGCCAACTCTGTTTAGCAGCCCATTCTATTAACAGCGATTACCCAATGAAGAAATTGATTATTATTACCGCTCCATCTGGCGCCGGCAAGACGACTATTGTCCGCCATCTGCTCGAACGCTTCGAAGAGCTCGATTTTTCGGTCTCCGCCACCAACCGCGAAAAAAGATATTACGAAGAAGATGGTCGAGATTACTACTTCATCAGCACCGAAAAATTCCAACAACTCATTGAAGAAGACGCCTTTGTGGAATGGGAAGAAGTCTATGATAATCAATACTATGGCACCTTAAAAAGTGAGGTAGAAAGACTTTGGAAAGCCAATAAATCCATCATCTTTGACATAGAGGTTAAAGGAGCCACCAATATCAAACGCACCTATCCCGACCAGTCACTAGCCATCTTTGTCAAACCACCCTCTCCAGAAATCTTATTCGAAAGATTGCGCAATCGAAAGACAGAAAGCGAAGAAAGCCTACGCAAACGCATCAAACGCGCAACAGAAGAATTAACTTATGAGAACAAATTCGATCGGATTTTGGTTAATGATATATTAAATGAGGCCTTAGCAGAGGCTGAAGAGATGGTTCGCGACTTTTTCGGTTCGTCAAATGATACTTCGGCTTAGGCACCTTCACCCGGCTTATCATGCCAAGTAGAATACGATACCATGGAAACCACCACCACTAATGGCATAAAAATCAGCATTGAAGCCTTCTATCAAATGGGGCATTCTAATCCTCAAAAGCATCAATATATCCATGCTTATCGGGTGACTATTGAGAACAACAGTGATTACACAGTTAAACTCCTTCGCCGTCACTGGTACATCTATGATTCCAATGGCATCAAGCGCGAAGTAGAAGGAAAGGGCGTTATCGGTAAGCAGCCTGTTCTCAGCCCTGGCCAACAACACCAGTACATGTCTTGGTCCCCCTTATCCACAGATATTGGAAAAATGAAGGGCAGCTTCCTCATGGAACGCCAAACCGACCAGCAGCGCTTTAGGGTTCGCATTCCCGAATGCAGACTTATCGCCCCCTTCAAACTTAACTAATCGTCTACTACAGCAATACACTTTAGTTCTATCGCAATAGGGGTTGGCAAGGAGTCAATCCCTACCGTAGTCCGACAGGGTTGATTGTCCTTAAAGTACTCAGCATAAATGCGGTTGTAGATCGGGAAATCGCGTTTCATATCGGTCAGAAAGACCGTCACATCCACTAGGTCTGACCAGGAAGCACCACTGGCTTCTAATACCAAACGCACATTTTGAAAAACAGCATGACACTGTGCCTCAAAGTCGAAAGCACTAAAATTTCCACCTGGACTTTGGACTAAGCCAGGCACAGCATTGGTTTCAGGGTCGCGAGGACCAATGCCAGAGAGGAAAAGTAGGTTACCTACCCGACGGGCATGAGGGTATAAACCAACGGGCTTAGGGGCAGCATTTGCATCTATCTTGGTAGATTTTGACATAGTTCATTGTCTTTTGGCTCGCCAAAGCTAAAAAGAAACCCATTTAATTGGGCTTAATTTAGTATAGAATCACAGTCTGGAAAAGATTTTGTATCTTTCCTAACAAAGGCTTAAAGCCTGTCCCTTTCCCTATTTCCAACAACCGTATAAAAAGAAGCCAATTTCGATGGCTTTGGCACTATTTGTCCAAGGTAAAGCGTTGGGCTTAAAACCGCTTAGGCTAGCTCCCCATTTCCAAATAATTGGCATAATATTTTATACATTAATATATTTTATAATATTATCAAATTGACTTGCTTTCACAGCAAATCAGGCTGTCAAATCGTGCACCAATGATCAAACCACTTACTATCCTCCTTTGGGGTCTTTGTTGGCTATTGAGCGGAGCTGTATTCAGCACCAATCACAATATCTTTATTTTTGGCCAGATGAAAAATGTCAAGCTGGTCAAGGAAATAGCACTTCAAGTCAATCAAAAATACCTCAATAACGATCTAAGTGTCTACACAGCCGACATTCATCCCGACGGTAGTTTTATGCTGGCAGCCAATATCGAAGAAGCCCAATTCCTAATCCTAAATTATTCCAGAAACAAGGCATTGATCTACATGGAGCCAGGCGATAGCCTCTATTTGAATTGTCGGGCCGATCAATTTCAATACTCTTTCGAATTTTCGGGTTCCGCAGGTGATAATAATATCTTGCTCTATGAATACCTCAAAGAAAACCCAGCAGAGTTGGATATTTTCAAAATGGTCCAATACCGCTATGGTTCTTTTCGCTATCGCAACAATCCAATGATGGACCAATGGATGCTCAATAATGACCGCACAGCTTTTAGCAATAAAATGAAAATGCGCCGAGAGGCTGCCCAGGCACTAGTCAAATTTAAAAGTGCTGATCTAAACCACCTAAGCCCTGCCTTCCAAAACTTCATCCAACAGGAAATCCAATTTGATTATGCCTACCACATGATGATGTATGGGCATATCTTCAAAAATAAATACCAACTAAGTAGCGACTTTTTCGACTTCCTCAAAGAGGTCAACATTGACGAGGCCATTCCCAATAACTATTGGTCACGACAATTCCTATTGGCCTATGTCAATCATTTGTATGAAAACGGCGACAAAAGCCAAACTCCCTATATCAGTCAATACGAACTCGCCAGTCTACACCTCAGCGCAAAAGCAGCGGCCTTTGTCCAATCAGAAATGCTCACCAGGGCCTTTCGCAGCAAATTGATGGATGACATTATGCCTAAATACGAGCATTTTTCTCGTACCAATCCTTATATACAATACGACGATAAAGTGGTAGCGATCTATCAGGAAGCCATGAAGTATGCCATCGGCTCTCCAGCCCCCAGCTTTAGCCTCTCCGATATCAATAATCAAAACGTTGCCCTTTCCCAGTTTCGTGGACAAGTCGTCTACCTGAACTTTTGGGCCAGTTGGTGTCGTCCTTGCATGAAAAAGCTGGCAGAGTTAAAAACCGTTCAAACGGAATTGGAACAACAGGGCATCACCTTTGTCCATGTATCGCTAGATCGCGATCCCGTCATTTGGACCAATACCATTCGGAACTACAAGATCAAGGGGACCCACATCCTAGCCGCGGGTAGTTCGGGCCAAAGACTGGTTAATGATTATAATGTACGCGTACTACCACAAGCTTTTATTATCAATAAAGAAGGTAATTTTGCCGAAAAACCGCCTGTATTTCATCCAGAAAACTTACGCAGCAGCTTGCTACAACTCAATAAGCTGAATACCAATTAAAAGCAAAAGTCTCCCGATCACAAAAACATACTAATGAAGGAAACGATTACTTTACTCTTCTCCATTTACTTATTGGTCGGCGCTAGCGGATTGCTGGCTCAGGAGTCCATGGTCTATACTCATGTCGATCAAATGCCCTTTTTCCCAGGTTGCGAAGACTATAAGGACCAACTCGAGGAAAAACGCACTTGCTCCAATCAATCCCTTATTACTTATGTAGCAGAAAATCTTCATTATCCCGAAAGTGCAAAGAACGAGGGGGTAGAGGGCACTGTGATTGTCAGCTTTGTGGTTGATGAGGACGGCATCATTACCGAACCTTATCTGATTCGCGATATAGGCGGGGGCTGTGGAGAGGTGGCCCTCAATATCATTCGTCAAATGCCTAGATGGGAAGCGGGTATCCACGATGGAGAAGCTGTCAAAGTAAAGCTCAATTTACCCATACAATTCAATTTTAAGGATCAGAACGATGACCAGGCGAATAAATTTACCCTGAATTGGGGCTTACTCAAGGGCAAGCAGATTAGCAAGGCCACCTTAGAGGAGAATTTCGAACGCCCCATCATCATCCGCAACGAATTGGGCGATGAGGTTTCTGTAGTTGAACTGAGCTTTAGCTTTGAGCGAAAAAAATCCTTTTACGAAAAGCGAAGCGCAGGGCAGATAACGGCAGAAGTCAAGAAAATTCTCAAAAAGGTCAAAAAGGGCGGTCGCTTTGCTTTGACCGCAACGATACAGCAGCAAGGAGAGTTTATTTATGTCAGACGAGTCTATGATATCATAGAGTAAAGCTTCGCACAATATTTGCAAAGCGATAAATATCCTCAAAAGAATTGTACATCGGCACGGGCGCCATGCGAATACTTCCTGGCTCTCGCCAATCACTAATGACGCCATTGGCCATTAGGTAATCAAATAAAGCTCGGCCACCTTCATCCAACCATAAGGATAACTGACAACCTCTTTGAGCGGGATCGCTAGGGGTGATAATTTGGATGGGATAACCCTCCGTATTCAGTTGTTTGATCCAAGCTTCCAAATAGGCGGTCAGTTGTAAACTCTTTTCCCGCAGCTTCTTCATTCCTACTTCTTGGAATAAATCCAATCCAACCTTATGGGCAGCAAAACTAAAAATCTGTGCATTACTCAATTGCCAACCCGCAGCCCCTTTCATCGGCACAAAACCCTTTTCCATCAAAAAGCGCCGCTCTTCATCATGTCCCCACCAACCTGCAAATCGCTTGAGTTCGTGCTTATCCCCATGTCGCTCATGCACGAATACACCACTCGGCCCTCCAGGCCCCGCATTCAAATACTTATAACTGCACCAAACCGCAAAATCAACCCCCCAATCGTGCAGCTCCATTGGAACATTACCAGCGGCATGAGCTAGATCAAACCCAGCAATGGCCCCTACGCGATGCGCCGCTGCTGTGATCGCCTGAAGATCGAAAAACTGCCCTGTATAGTATTGCACCCCACTAAACATGACCAGCGCTGTTTGCGCTCCATGTTCTTCAATAACTTGCAGGATATCCTCCGTGCGGAGGGTTTCTTCTCCTTCACGTGGACTTACTTCAATGATCGCCTCTGCTGGATCTAGATGGTGAAACTGTGCCTGAGTTTCCATCGCATATTGATCAGAGGGAAAAGCACCAGCTTCCATGATAATCTTATAGCGCGTGGGAGTAGGCTGATAGAAAGACACCATCATCAGGTGAAGATTAGTCGTCAGGGTATTCATAACGATGACTTCCTCTTCTTTGGCTCCAACTACATGGGCCAATTGGGGCAGGAGATAACGATGGTAGTACATCCAAGGCATATCACCGCGAAAGTGTCCTTCCACTGCATGGGCTTGCCAGTGATCCAATTCCTTGCCCAGTGCTGCTTTGACCGCTTTGGGCTGTAGCCCCAGCGAATTACCGCAAAAGTACAAGACCTCTCTTCCATCGTGCTGAGGAAAATAAAAATGTTCGCGATAATGGCGAAGTGGATCGTTTTGGTCGGCAGCTTGGGCAAAAGATAAATGCGTATCGAAAGTAGCAGTGATCAAAGTCATTTGGTTTTAATGGTAGTTTAAAAAAGGCTGCCTTGGCTGGCAAAGCTCATGGGATTTTCCAATTCCAATAATTTGCGTTTCATATCCAGGCCATAGAAATAGCCCTGAAGGTCACCGCTTTTGGCAATCACCCGATGGCAGGGGACGATGATGGCAATAGGATTATTGCGATTGGCTTGACCAACGGCCCTCACGCTTTTGGGATTGTTGAGGCGATTGGCAATTTGAGAATAGCTGGTGGTATGTCCATAGGGAATTTGAATCAGCTCTGCCCAAACTGCTTGGTTGAATTCAGGATGTCCAGCCCAGTCGAGTTTTAAATCAAACTCCTGCCGCTCACGAGCAAAATAAGCGCTGAGTTGATCTACACAATCTTTTAAAACACCAGGCACCTCAGTATTGGGTACCCGCTTTTTATCCGAAAGATTGACCCGTCGAATACCGTGCTCACTACCTTCTATCAGAAAGTAACCAAAAGGGGAAGGGCAATAGGCTTTTTCTATCATGGATCGCAGTTTTCCAATTGAAGATAAACAAATACGAGGACATCATTGGGGTCGATGGCGTTCTTTCAGAATAGCTTCTACATCGGACAGCTGATAGCCCTTTGCTGCCAATAGAACCAAGTAGTGAAACATCAAATCGGCTGCCTCATTCAGAAAGAGCGTTTCATCATTGTCTTTGGCTTCGATGACAAGCTCTACGGCTTCTTCCCCTACTTTTTGGGCGACCTTATTGATGCCTTTGGCAAATAAGCTGGCTGTATAAGATTTTTCTTGTGGATTGGCCTTTCGATCCTGAATGACGGCTTCGAGTTCGTGAAGAAAGGTCGCTCCTTCATTGACGTCTCCAAAACAAGTCGCCGTTCCAGTGTGGCAAACAGGGCCGAGCGGTCGAGCCATGACCAATAGGGTATCCCGATCGCAATCCTGCAAGATTTGTTCGAGGAGTAAAAAATGTCCTGAGCTTTCGCCTTTGGTCCATAGTCGATTTTTCGAACGACTAAAAAAAGTCACCTTTTTGATCTCCAGGGTTTTGTCAAGGGCTTCATTGTTCATATAGCCCAACATCAAGACCTGACGCGTATGGGCATCTTGTACAATCGCAGGAATTAAACCATTGCCTTTTTCAAAATCCAGGGTCTCCTTTTCGAGCAGTCTTACCATAATATATAGAGTGAATCACCATTGATTAATGCCGCAAAAGTATTACAAAAATCACTAGCTTTCAATCTGTTGGGGATTGAACTATTTTTTGGGCAATTTACTTTACCTTAGTAGCAGCAATTGCCATTCATTTTTATCATTTAATCTAAAGGCTATTATGACACTCGAAGAAAGAGTCAATCAAGACATCAAAACCGCTATGAAAGCAAAAGACCAAGCTGGGCTTAGAGGTCTCCGCGCCATCAAATCAGCCATCCTTTTGGCCAAAACGGATGGGAGCGGGCTGGCCCTAAATGAAGAGCGAGAGATCAAGATGCTCCAAAAGCTGGTCAAGCAAAGAAAAGACTCTCTGGATATTTATACCCAACAAAGTCGCGAAGACTTAGCCACTAAGGAAAAAGAAGAAATCGCGGTGATCGAAAAATACCTCCCTGCCCAAATTGGCGCCGATGAATTGGCAGCAATTATCAAAGGCATTATCGAACAAACAGGGGCTAGCTCCATGCGCGATATGGGCAAAGTGATGGGAATGGCCAGCAAGCAATTAGCAGGTCAGGCCGATGGTAAAACCATCTCAGGAGTTGTAAAGCAATTGTTGAGTGGTAATTAGATAGAAGGCTGCCAGTGGGATGATGAATCGCGCTGGCAGTCCTCCAAAAACTTTTTTTAAATTTTGTTATCTGTTATATAATTTAACTCCAAGTCACTGCGTTCTTTTCTTGGCTTGACACCCAGCCTCCTTATTCTACTATATTATTTCCCTTTCTGCAAGACCTTTCAAAACCACTTTATCGGACTTATCCGATAACTTGATTCTTCTTGGTCATCTTCCCTTACTGGTGATATCACAGGAATAGATCCAAAAGGATGCTTTTCCTAAATTGTTTTTTGCCGGTTATGAGAATACCTTTATCCTTACTCGTCTGCGTAGGGCTGAGTAGCCTTTTGGGGCTATCCGCCTGTAAAAAAGAAACGGTTTTTGTGGAGGACAATGAGGCACCTACTGCCAATCATGTCCCTCGCGTCAAAATCGAAAATTATGTCAATCGCCTCTTTATTGACCTCCTTGGGCGGGAGCCCATAGATGCAGAATTAGAAACAGAAACACAAGCGCTCAAAGACCTCCAACTGAGCAAGGAAGCTCGTCAAGCCCTCATCCAAAAATTGCAAAGTGCCACGGACTTCGTCATTGGCGATACCTCTTATACCCAAGCTTTTCACTGGCATCTTTACAAATTGGCCAAAGCCCGTTGTCTGGAAGGACAGAGCGATGGCACCATCCTGGGTTTTGGCGATGCAGAAGATGGTCGTTCGCAGGCCGTTGTGGATGCTCGTCGACAATTGCAAGGCGACAGTATTGGCATCCATGAACTATTTGCCCGAATGGTTGACAATGGCCTTTTTGATTTCATCAACATGAACTCCTTCAATTTTGTCAATGCCACTTTTGATAATTTGCTGTGGCGCTTCCCTTCTCAAAATGAATTCAGTGCGGGTTTTGCTATGGTCGAGCATAACCAATCAGCTGGTCTATTTGGACAGGCTGGTCAAAATAAATCAGACTTTATCCAAATCATCACCCAATCCCGAGAGATGTTTGAGGGACTCATCATTTGGGTCTACCAGCAGTGGTTGTCTCGTCCGCCAAGTTCTGTAGAAACTGCTGCCTTAATCGACGACTTTTACCAACATCGAGATATTAAAAAAGTGCTATTGGAAGTCTTAGCCAGCGACGAATACGCTGGTTTCTAAAAGCCTATTATTTATACACTAAGCCATCAAATTGACATGAGAAGAATACTACCTTTCCTCCTTTTTATTGCCCTATTCCAAACTGCCTGCAAAGAAAAAACCTTTGTCTACGAAGTCAATGACCTCGAAGTATCGACCAATAATGGGGATAAGACCAAAGAAAAAACACCTGAGCAGTTCATCACCATTGCCTACACCAATATATTTCAGCAGGCCCTGAGCACTTCCGAACAAGTTGACATTGCCAACCTCATTCGATCCATTGGCGACAAACAAGTGGCTTTTGAAACGGTTATCGCAAGATTGATGACTGATCCAGACATCAACATCCCCAGTGCTGCCGAAATGCACGACAATCCTGAGCAATTTATTCGAGATACCTATCGACGATTTTTCGTGCGGGAGCCCTCTCAGGCCGAGCAAACTTATTTTGTCAATTACATAGAATCGCATCCTGACCTGGACCCCGCATTGGTCTACTACAGTTTTGCAACTTCCAATGAATATTACTTCTACTAATCGATCCCATACCTAACACCTTATGAAAAGAAGATCATTTCTCAAAAAAGGCTTATTGACTACTGCCTCAACCATAGCTGCTCCTTACCTCCTTCCCAGTGGTCGCTTATTCGCCAGCACTGGTATGGCGATGGCAGATCATGTGATTTTTGTCCTTTTTGCTGGTGGTGTTCGCCAGCAAGAAGCCATTTATCAACGCTATTTGGCCGATAGCCAAGGTGTGGATTTGGAAGGCAATGTTTTGTACAACATGCTTCCTGGCGATGGCCCTGAAATTAAAATTGTCTACGGTGTGGATACTGCCGATGGGCAGCCAGGTGGAAAACCCATAGACCGAATTCTCGAAACACCCCTCAAGCTGCAAGGTACACTGTTTCCAGAAGTGCGATTTTCTCGCTCGGGAACGGGGCATTTTGGGGGTTTGAGCACAGGCGTATCTGGTCATTATGCTACTACACAGGGGCTACAGCAAAGACCTTTGCATCCGACCATATTTGAGTACCTGCGTAGACATGCGGGTGCTAAAGCAACAGATGTTTGGTTTATCGGCAATGGCATAGGCAATTCAACGCCTTTGCTCAATTACTCAGGGCACAGCAGCTATGGTTGGCGATATGGCGCTAACTTTTTTGCACCAACCGTCACCTTTGGCCAGGAAGGGGAAGAACACCTCAAAGGATTCAGACAGTTTCATCCCGAAGAGGAGCTAGATCCCATTCGAGAAATGCGGACTTTTCTCAATCACCTCCATTTGCAACAGGGCCGCGAAATTCCCCATCTCAATAATACCGAAGAAGAACAGGAGGACATCAAAGCCTTTATCAAAAACACCTTTGAGCGGCTGGACCGCGGCGAGATTGCTTTTCCGCCCGTCACTGACAATGGTGATTTGGCTACTGTTGGTTATGCCACAGAAATATTAAAGTGGTTTAAACCCAAATTGATGGTCGTCAATATGAGTGCTGTTGATAGCTGTCATGCCAGTTTTACAGGCTATCTAAAAGCGCTCCATCGAGGAGATCATGCCATTGGACATCTCTGGGATGTGGTCCAAAAACAGATTCCGGAAATGGCGGGCCGAACAGCTATCATCGTCATGCCCGAACACGGTCGCAATTTAGAACCCAATGCCATCATGGATGAGAATGATTGGCTGGCCTTTGATCATGACTCTGATGAAAACTCACGTCGCATTTTCACGATGATGGCCGGGCCAGGGATTGATGCCAACCTAGTGGTAGGAAGCGAAAGCAATCCCATTGGGGATGCAGCCGACATTGTTCCGACCATTGCTGAGATACTCGGCATTAAGAACGAAGTGATGAGCCAGGGCTTATTAGATGCTGGCGCTCGCTCTCTTTTTGATCGAATCTAATTGCTTTACTAATGAAATTATTGACTAAACTATACTGGATATTGGGTCTATGCCTACTCCTCT
>JBCBDH010000127.1:0-11791 GCA_038529855.1 Bacteroidota bacterium
CGAGTTCTCGCTTGCGAAGAGTGAAGTGCCTGAGACTCCGCCAGTAAGCAAATAGGCGAGCCTGTCTTTCTCGGTCTCCAAGATGATAGCTCAGAAAATACTGCTGGTGAAAACTGAGCCAACCCAAGCGATGTAAAGTTTTAAATAATGGTTGTAGCGACCAACCACTGAGTAATCGCTGAATCCCTTTTTGAAGAGCAATTGGCAATCGAAGCGACCAACGCATCCCTGGTGTGGCCAAACCATCTGGCGATAGCAAAAAATACTGATCCACTCGCTTTGCCCACTTTGGCAATAAATACAGCAGCACCCGACCTCCAAAGCTATGCCCCATTAAAGCCAATGGCCGCCCCCCAAAGCGCTCGCTAATCCCTTGCAATAAGGCATCCATATCTGATGCATCAAAATCCGCTTTGGCTAATTGCGTATCCCCGTGAAAGGGCAAATCAGGGGCGATAATCGTGTAGCGATCTGCCCAAATTGATTCTAGCCCCTTGAAAGCCAAACCACTTTCTCCATATCCATGCAAGGCAATCAGCAGGCCATTGCCATACCCGTAGCGATAATAAGTATATGCTGACTCACCAATATGAAGTTTTTCCTTTTTCATTTGTCGTACTGCACACCCGATACTAAGACAAAATTCAATAATATTGTAACAGATACTCAATTGCTACGACCATGCGCTTTTTAGCAGCTCTATTCCTTCTCCTTTTCCTTAGTACCTGTACTGTAGACGATTATCCCTCTTCTTCTGAGCCTATTACACACGAAATCTGGGACCATCTATGTCAAAAACACGTTCGGGATGACGGCAAAGTTAATTATCGTGGATTTATTCAGGATAGCCTTGTATTAAATAAATACCTAAGCCTACTAAAAAACCACCATCCAAATCCCAAACGATGGAATCGGGCAGAGCGGCTGGCCTATTGGATTAATGCTTATAATGCCTTTACAGTCAAACTGATCGTCGACCACTACCCTACCCCAGGCATCAAAGAAATCAAAAATGGTATCCCTTTTGTCAACTCAGTATGGGACATCAAATTCATCCATATCGAGGGCGCTACCTATGATTTAAATAACATAGAACATGGCATTCTCCGCAAAAAATTTAATGAGCCCCGCATCCATTTCGCCATTAACTGCGCCTCCATCTCCTGCCCCGATCTACGCCCCGAAGCCTACCAAGCCCTACAAATCGAAAAACAGCTCAACGAGCAAGCCCATCTCTTCCTGGCCGACACCAGCAAAAACCAGATACAATCTGACCAAATCGCCATTTCCAAAATCTTCTCTTGGTTTGGCGGAGATTTTAAAAAGGACGGATCACTCATTGACTACCTCAATCGCTACGCTCCCGCCCAGATTCAATCCAATGCAGATAAACGCTTTTTGGATTACGACTGGCGCCTGAATGATGTACAGTAAGGAAGTAATGGGGTAGTGGAGGAGGGATAGACTTTACAATTGCTGAATCTCTTCTTTGGAGAGCTGGGTATACTTGATGATTTCTTCGATAGCTACACCGTTTTCTTTCATCGCCTTAGCTACCTTTCTAACGCCTTCTAATACGGATGAGTCAACAACATTTTTGATGTCGCGATAGTACTTTAGACTTTCTTTATAAGCTTCTCGCTCTTCTGGTGAAAAGCGAGCAATTTCAGCAGATTCAAATAGCTTTTTGAAAATTCTTTCTTGCAATTTTTCAGGTCTGTTTTGCAAGTTAGATAAATATCTAAAGACAAACAGCCACTTATCAAATTGGCTAACTAATTCATCTTCTTGCTTCGTGAACTTTGGAAGTTCGATATAGATAAACTTTAGCTTATCGTAAAAGACCTTGCAGTTTTGATCTTTCAACTCTATAAAGTGTAGTAACTCTTCATCATTCTTATGATCATCAAATATAAAATCTAGTATACCTACCGTGTAGACGGGTTCCAATTTAAAATTCCAATTCCCCTTTTTAGCTTGTTCCTGAATGGGGAAAGAGGCGTAGTATACACTCCTATCTTTAAAATAATCCTGCTTATCCTTTTGTACTTCTACAATAAATTTTTCACCAGATTTTCCTGTACAGTACAAATCAAAGATGGCTTTTCTATCCAAACTACTCTGACCAATCCGCTCATTATTTGCATAATTGAGCTCCTCAATCTTGTGCTTCTCAGGGAGTATTTGATTTAAAAAATCAATGAGTAATTCCTTATTCATTTCTGTACCAAACAGCTTCTTGAACCCAAAGTCGGTAAGTGGATTAACGTATTTTCCAGTTGTTTGATCCATATTTAGCTGTATTGCTTTTACTTAGCGTTCAATACAAAAATAATCAATTCTATTGGAGTGTGCTCCCCTCCGCAAAGCTTTAGCGCAGCATGGCAGAATGAGTAGTCTCGCAGTCGCTGCGAAGTGCGACGATCCCCCCAGTCTAACTATAATGCTTCTTGATTCGATCCAAATCTCGCTTATTCTCGCGTGCTTTGATGCTTTCTCGCTTGTCATAAGCTTTTTTACCTTGGGCCAGGCGGATGTCTAGTTTGGCCAGGCCGCGCTCGCTGAGGTAGAGGCGATAAGGGACGATGGTAAATCCTTTTTCCTTGGTCTTGCGCTCGATTTTGCGGAGTTCCGTTTTGCGGAGGAGGAGCTTTCGAGTACGACGGGGTTCGTGGTTGAATTGATTACCGAATTTGTATTCGGCGATGAAAAGGCTGACGATAAACAGTTCTCCTCCTTTGATCGTGCAATAGGCATCCTTTAAATTGACATTGCCCTCGCGGATGGATTTGATTTCTGTACCAGTTAGCATGATACCCGCTTCGAATTCCGCCAGGAATTGATATTCGAAAGCCGCCTTTCGATTGACGATTTCAATCTTTTTATTACTTTTCGCTTTTGCCATTATCTCAATTTTACAGCCGTTCCATAGGCCAAAATTTCCGAGCAGCCCGCCATCACCATGGCCGTGGTAAAACGCACATTGATGACCGCATCAGCGCCAAGGGATTCCGCATCGGCAATCATGCGATTAATAGCCTGTTCGCGGGATTGGGCCATCAATCGCGTGTATTCCGAAATCTCTCCACCAATAATATTCTTTAGTCCTGCAAATATATCTCTTCCAATGTTTCTGGCTCGCACTGTGCTACCACGGGCGATATCTAGTGTTTCTACAATTTCTCTGCCCGGGATATGATCGATTGTTGTAATTAACATCACTTACTTAGTTTTAATTCCAAATTAATAAAAGCATACGGTGCTAAAGGTCTGCTCCTAATGATAGCTTTGCCTATAAATATAGATATTCCCACCTTCTTTTTCTACGAAAGTGGGAATATCCCTTATTGGTCTTAGCTGCTAGAGTTTTTCAAGAATAAAATTGGTCATCTTGGTATAGAGGTGCATACGGGCATTGTCGCCATAGATGCCATGATTCCGATTGGGGTAAAAATAGGTATCAAACTGTTTGTTGGCCTTGATGAGGGCAGCAGCCATCTCAGAGGTATTCTGAAAATGGACATTATCATCCGCCACCCCGTGGATGAGTAGGTAGTCGCCTTTGAGTTTATCGGCAAAGTAGATGGGCGAATTGTCGCGATAGCCCTCTTTGTTTTCCTTTGAGGTGCGCATATAGCGTTCAGTGTAGATGGTATCGTACCATTTCCAATTGGTGACGGGAGCGACAGCGATGGCAGCTTTAAAGACTTCATTGCCTTTGAGGATGCAAAGCGAGGACATATAGCCCCCATAGCTCCAACCAAAAATACCAATTCGGTCCTTGTCCGTGTAAGGAAGATCAGCTATATACTGGCCAGCAGCGATTTGATCAAGGGTTTCGTATTTACCCAGTTGGAGATAGGTCATTTTCTTAAATTCTTCGCCGCGAGCACCAGTACCTCGGTTATCGACACTAGCTACGATATATCCCTTTTGGGCCAACATCTGAAACCACCAGCCATTGCTACCCCCATAGGAGTTGACGACAGTCTGACTGCCTGGTCCGCCATAAACGTACATAAAGACTGGATATTGGCGGTTCTCGTCAAAATTGGGAGGTTTGATCATCCAGCCATTTAAAGTAACTTTATCGGCTGTCTCAAAACTAAAAAACTCGACAGGCTGAGCACTGTACTCTTGTCTGACCTGCTGTGCTTTGGCATTCTCCTCAATTTGGCGAACCATTTTCCCTTTTCCATCATAGACGGTATAAGTTGGGGGTGTATTTACAGAAGAATGAGAATTGACAAAATAATCAAAGGTGCTGCTAAATTGAGCTCGATTCCAACCTGCTGACCCAGCCAATACCTTTTTATCGCCTTTTTCCATATCCACAGCATAAATCTCTCGATCCAGTGGTGATTTTTCAGCAGCCTGATAGTAGACCCGTCCTTCCTCTTCATCCACCCCATAAAAGCTGGTCACATCATAATCGCCCTTGGTCAACTGCCTGACTTGCTGGCCTTTGATATTATAGAGGTAAATATGGGAATGTCCATCCTGCTCACTGGTCCAGGTAAAATGCTTTTTGTCCTTCAGAAAGATGAGGTTATCAAAATGGGATTCAGCGATGTACCATTTATTCTCTTCCTTTAGCAGCATGGATGTTTTGCCTGTACGCGCATCAGCCAATAGGAGTTCCAACTCATTTTGATGGCGATTGAGGCGGAAGATGCACAGGCGATTGGGGTTTTGGGTCCAGCGGATGCGGGGGAAGTAAATGTCTTGGCCCTCTCCACTTACAGATTTAACCGTTTTACCAGATTTTACATCGTAGATATGGATACTAACAATGGCATTTTCTTCTCCTACTTTAGGATATTTAAAAGTCACGTATTCGGGATAGACATCATCATAATCCATCGTCATGGTAAATTCTTTTACCCTACTCTCATCAAAACGCATAAAGGCAATTTTTTCTCCATCAGGCGACCATTCGAAAGCTTTGGCAAAAGAAAATTCCTCTTCATAGACCCAATCGGCACCACCATTGATGATGTGATTTTTTTTACCATCCTGCGTTATCTGTATTTCTTGACCTGTTTTTAAGTCCTTGTAAAACAGATTATTATCTCGAACAAAAGCTACTTTGTCAGCTTGTGGATTAAAACTAGCATAGCTTTGTTTACCCAGTTTACTCAGCGTCATCATCTGTTTATCTTGCCGATCCCAGATGAAGAAATTGGCGCGGGTAGAACGACGATAGATGCGCTCGGTCCCAGTTTTGATCAAAAGCTTTTGCTCATCGTCACTGAAACTGTAGCGATCGAAATTACCGCCAAAGTCCTCATTGTCACTAACTTCAGCTGCATCGAAGATCGTACCCGTACTTTTTCCAGTAGTTAAATCGTATTGGGCAATTTTTTTCTTTTCTCTCCTCGTATAGTGTTTACCATCATTTTGAAAATTAAAGCCAGGTACAGAATTGGTTCGGAAAGTACCTTTGTACCAAATATCTTCCAGGGTAATTTCTTTTTGAGCAGTCAGCTGAAGTACAAATAAACAAGTCAGCATCAAACAGCTGATAAAAAGTCTTTGCATGGTCATAATTTGATTGATTAATAATCGGGGCCTCATCAAGAGGGTTTTGCTTCTATTTATTTGTTGAGAATTTGTTGTAGGGCATCCTGCACGCGTTTGCGTTCTTTTTTCTTTTCGACAATCGTTGCGGGTACCGCTCTTTCCTCACAATCCTCAAAGGGACAACGCTCACAGGTTCGATTGACTTCTCGGGTGCTGATCTTGGGGTCGTCCAGAAAGTGGATGGTCTTTCGCAAATCCTCGTCAATTAAAAACCCTAAGGTAACGCTAATGTTCTGATTAGGGGTTGGATAAGCGGGTCGGGCCAGGGTGAAGCAGAGGTATTCATCTTCTGTTCCAAAATACTTGGATCGCTGTGCGCCAACAATGGTTCCAACATACTTACCTTCCTGCTGGATTTGGTACAAATCCTTGAGCAGAGAGAGCGACAACCACCTCCGACAGTAGTGCTCATTGATGCGATTGCCATGAGGATGGTGCTGGCGATTGAGGTGCAGCTCCTTATCAGTTTGAAAATAACCTGTTTCTGGTTCGTGAATAAAGCGTAGGAAAAACATTTTACGCAAACCAAAAAAACGAGGAATCACATTGGTCAAACGCTGAAAAAGCATCTCTGGGGAAGCCTGATAACCTCTTTTCAATTGTAGGAAAGCTTCTCCATCCCAATCCGATTTATTAAAGAAATTGCGCAAGTCCTCGACAAATAAATGCTGTCGAATCAAAAGGGCAACCGCAAAATAGGAAGCCTTAAAATGATTGAGGACTTCCTCAAAGGAATTGACCTGAGTCAGAGAGGCCGTAATGGCCCGATCTTTTAGGTCCAGAAACTGAAAGCCCAGCTCCTTGGCCACCTGAAAAGCCTTTTGGATATTGCTCAAGCCCCCATGTAGCAAGAGCTGTCGCTGTTTGGGAACAAAAATCGAACGCAAGTGATGTAAGGCAGGATAAGGCTTTAAGCCATCTTCCACAATCTTATAATTAAAGCGATCCTCCAATAAACGATAGAGCATCTCCAATTGGATAATATGCTGACTAGGAACATCGTATAAGTCGATAAAGCGATCTACTGCCAGCTCGATTTCTTCAAAATAATTGTAGTGCATCTCCTGATAAGCCCGCATAGCACCATGATAGAAATTTTCCTCTTGCAAAGCATAGTTACGTGCCAGCTCTACCAGCGTAGAGATAAAAGCCCCTACCCGCATGGGCGCATTGGCAATGATCTCTACCACTTTGGTCAGTTCAATACCAAATAGATCAAGAGGCAATTCGTTTAGAAAATTAGAGCGAAGCAATTCGCCAACAGGCGCCAAACTACGCGTCAAATTCGGAGAGGTGAGCTCTTCTTCATTGGTACCTAAAGCAGCGGCTAATGTCGCAATTTTATCTTTCTTAGGATATTTTTTGCCTTTTTCAATCTCATTGAGGTAAGAAACTGATAAGCCAGATCGATCTTTAAGATCGGAAAAAGAAAGCCCCTTCTCCCGACGTAATTGTTTGACCTTTAAGCCAAAGATAATTTTTGCATTTTGCGATCTGGCATTCATATCGAAAGACTAAATTACTAATTTCCACTTTTGCCTGCTCAAGAAAAGGATTAAAATCCTACTCTACTGCCTGAATGACTACTTTTTATGGTCTTTCGTTGCGATCTCTCCTTTCCAAATCGCTTTATTCCCCTCTCTAAGAAAAATGGGTAGCCGATCATTTCAACCGACTACCCAAAAGGATTTTAGTTTTGTTTTATCTTATCTATAAGCAGTTATTCCTCTGCTTCATTAGCGACTAATCACCAAAGGAATTACCTTTTGCGTGGTCGCCGTAGGCTTGTAAATACAGAAATACATACCTGCACTCCAATCTTGTACTTGTAGCAAGAACTCTTTCTCCTGTGCATCAATCGTTCCTTGGAATAATTCCTGACCGAATTGGTCGACGATCAAAATTTCACCTGTGTTGCCATAAATAGAGGGCGACAGGTATTTGATGTTGAGCTCCGTGGAGGCTGGATTGGGTAGGAGCGCTAGCGAGACTTTGTCGAGCGGTTTGGCAGGAGGGTTGATTTGGCCTACTGCTGACTGGCTTCTACCCTTTGTCCCATCAGGAATTACCAGTTCAAAGGGATAGTCTTTTCCATAGAAAAAGCTCATTAGGTTTCTGGCTTTTGCCTGTGCCCGACCATTCCCCGTCTCCGCAATCGTTTCAAAGGTAATCTTCTCTGCCTCTGTCAATTGGTATTCATTTCTGCCCGATTGATCTAGCTGAGTCAAGATGCTGTATACCTGCAATAGGTCCTGATACTCCAAGGTCTGCTCCTGGCTAAGGGCAAAATCATTGGGTACCATACTCAATAAGCTATTGGCATGACTAATCTGTCCTTGGCTAAAGAGCTGGTCCACCAAAGCATATTGGCTGGGGAGGGTCTCCATCGTTTGCATCCAATTCAGGATTTCCTGAGGGTCGTCTACCTCCTGGTCTGCTTCCTGCTTATCCATCAAGATATGGACAATATCATTGGCATGGCGCTCTTTCTCTGATTTATAATAGCTGATCGACATCTCCAGTTCTCCTCGCTGCGTGACTGTACTCATCCCCGCCTCTAGCTGGCGCAGTAATGCAGCATCTAGAATAGCGTTTTCCGAAATTTCTGTCATTAAATCAGTTTGCCGCATCGCATCTGGATTGGCCACCAATACATCTACCAGGTTTTGATCGGTAAAAGCCAATTGATCAACCACTTCTTTGACTACTGTAGTGGATAAAAATGGTGAAGTACCAAGCAGGCTGGCCTTTAATCCCGCATCATTAACTGGAGCCCGAGCGATTTCATCCAAAATGGATTGTGTATTTCCCTCGTCAATCTTTCCATCGTACTGCTGATAGAGCAAGGTAAGTTCTCGCTCCGCATCGTAGTACAAATCCCTGGATATCTCTACCTTTTTCACCACACCAAAGCGGCTAGGACAAGTATTGCTTTGGATATTTGTTGGATTGACGGGCAAGACCTTGATGGGGGTATAGAACAAAGGCTCCTCATTGGCTACATTATCATGGATGTAGATGATATTCATAGTAGAAGCATTGGAAACATCACTTTCCGCATTTCCTCCTGTGTGACTAAAGGTATTGCCAGCGGGCAGAAAATTACCAGAGGCTAATAACCCTCCCTGATAGTGACGAATACCATTACCCCAGAAGGTGTTCATATCAAAATCAACCGAGTTCACCTGCTCATTACAAAAATAGACCAGCCCATCAAAAGAACCGTCAGAGTTAGCCGTCAAGGAGCCATTACTGCCGATCGCCAAATTGGCATAATCCATTCCATCAAAAGTATTTTTGTAAATCTCGTTGTTTTCCTCTCCTGTGTGGAACATAATAGCACCAGCAGTGCGCGTAAAGGCTTGAGGACTTAGCGTAAAGGTATTTTCCTCGATTCGATACTGTGTGCCGTAAAGATTGTAAATGCCCAATGTAAAGGATTGAGAAGCATCAGGAGTATAGCCCATGACAAAATCACTCCGCGTAATCTGTGCATAGTCGACTTCTTCAAAAGAAACACCATAACGGCAATTTTCAAAATAAGCGGCATCCACTTTGAATTTGCGGGTAGAACTGATCACCTTGGCGTAGACCCCATATTCTAGATTTCTAAAAATGGGTTTATCAGGATTACAGCAAGGTTCGTCAAAAGGACAGACACTGGTACAGCCAGTGATATTAAAACTAGCATCCTCCGTATAGATTCCCCTCCCTAATTCAGCCAGCGTATTGGCATTGGGATTGAGATTTTCAAAATCACAGCTGAAAAAATTGATGTAATCCACTGCCCACATCGTGACAAAGGCATTGGGGTTTTGATTGGCGGGGAGGTCCTCATCAGTTAGGAAGTGACAGTCGCGGAAATAACTTCTATTATTCAGATTGAGGGTAGGAATAAAAGGGTGAAAATTTTGGTATCTCAAAAATTCTACGGCTCGCTTGTTATTGCGGAAAGTCGAATTGTTGGCCCAGATAATCCCTCCAGTATGGTTCATTTGCCAATCGCCTTCTTTCCCCACTTTCACGGCATTTCTAGCGTATTCAATGACAGAATTATTTCTAACTGTCAAACGCCCTTGGTGATAACCACCTCCATGCGTATACTGGTGTTGTGTCGCATCGCCCCAGACTTCAATCCCTCGCCAAAGATCACCACAAGCATTGGTCAGCGTACTATTATCTACAACCAAATGGGCCCCTTCTTCAACAATGATTCGAACGTTTTTTGCAATATTGACGGTCGTTCCAGTGATGTTGAGGGTCGCATCATCAGGAATGATCAAATCGCTGGTAAGGAATTGAGGAGTCGTCCAATTAGTCGTACCGCTACTCAGCGTCACAGGGCTACCATCCATCAAATCAACTTCCCAAAGTCCGCGTCCTTGAGTAGCCACTACGAGCTTGCCACCACAGCGATTAATTTCCATATCAGCGACGAGCGTGCGAGGTCCGCCATTGCCATAAAAGGCCCAATCGCTCATGCCATCATCCTTATAAAAGACCCCAAAATCACTTCCTACATAAACCTGATTGTTGGGACCACCTTGGCAAACCACAGAAGAAAAAGGAATATTGGGCAGACAGCTCGATACATTGATCCAATTCGCTCCACCATCCGTCGAATGGTAAACTTTATTGCCATTAGAAAAGGTGCCAAGTGTCACCCACACCTTATCTTCATCACTAGGGTCTACGGCAATATCAGAAATAGGCGCTCCCAGACCACATTCTCCACCAATACACTTAAAATTCAGGTTGTTCGTCACATCCGTAACGACCCAGGAGCCACTACTTCGATCTGCCCGAAAAATACCGCCATAATTACTATTGCTGGCAGATGGGGTAGTATTTGAATTCCACCAATAACCACTGACTGCGTAGTAGATGATATCATCATTATTGGCAGACATACCAAGGCTGGCAATTCGCTTTACTGGATGCAGATTAGGGTCGGAAATTTCCGTCCAATTATCGCCCATATCCAAAGACCCCTGCAAACTTGTTGTGGATGCAAAAATCTCATTAGGATCGTTTGGATTCATGAGTATTGGATAAAGCCACTGGGCATTAGGAGGGGTAATAGAGGTCCCCCAGTCCGTATTATTCCCTGTAACCATTGTACGACGTAGTGCACCTTGATACTGTTGATAAACCCTAGTGTTCACGACTGGATCAATCAGGCAGTCTCCATTATCTCCACCAGGAAGGGTTTCATACCATTCCCCTTCGTTATAAAAATTGATGCTACCATCTTGAGCACCTGTAAAGATAAAGTCACTATTGGCCTCGGTGATGCCTACCCCATAATTATTGGTACAAGCTAGGCCCTCGCCATTGATGTCTATCCAATTCCACCCGTCACTTGTCATCGTGATCCCTCCATCATTACCCGCATAAATGACATCCTGATTACCATTTGGATCATTGGGAACCCCATCAAAAGTGTATAAAAAGCGAACATCAACGTGATTTTGTTCGGTATTCATCTCCGTAAAGTTGACCCCAAAATCTGTTGATTTAAAAACACATCTGGTCCAACCTGATTGTTCTGCATAAACGACATTGGAATTGTCTCTACTGACAGCAAAGCGGATGGCACCAGAAGGATTAATCCCCATTTGATTGACTCCTCCTTGCCAGGTGACACCAGAATTGGTGGTTCGATAGATATAGGGTAGATCGTCTATATTGCAATTGGCATCAAAGTAAACATACTTAATCGCAAAGACGACGTGTCCCTGTCGATTGATGTCGATATTAATGATGTGTTTCAATGGATTGGGGTCACCACAAGAAGTGGGCGCACTGACTACTGCGGGTACGGTATAATTAGTAATCAAACTAGCCGTAGTAGAACCAGCAGGAATACGGTATAAACCCTTCAAATGGCAAAACCAAACTGTTCCATTGGCTTCCACCTCTACATCTGCCAAATCTACAGGCCCCCAGTGATAAGGACCTGAATACCAGTCAGAATCTTGGTAAATATTGGTCCAACTCCCCGCAGCATCTGAATTCCCCTGCCATTTGTACAATCGCTGGCTGGTCGCTGCATAAATAATGGTATTGGACAAAGTACTATTGGGATCAATGGCCAAAGCCCTAACCCGTCCTGAACCACCGTAATTGGTATTAAAGCCAGAACTGGTCCAACTAATCCCATTGTCTGTTGATACAATCACCCCTACCCCATAGGAATGACCATACA
>JBCBDH010000128.1:0-11781 GCA_038529855.1 Bacteroidota bacterium
CGATTTTTTATTAAAAAAAGTATACTTTCCTGATTTTATGGGCAAACGACTCTAAACAAGTATCAAAAAAAGAATACAAATTCTTATCTACCAGATAATTATGTATAACCTACAATAACATAAATACTGTACAAATACTTAAGGTAGAGATACCTCTTTGGGCTTGCTTTGGCGGATAGGCTTCTGGTACTTATCTAACGGTGGCTGGGACGACTTTTCTTCCCATCTTTTTTCAAAAAACTCCATTAAGCTAACTGTACCTAAAAGCAGTAAAAAGGAATAAACACTATCATCTAAAGGCACTGATACTATTCTGATATCAAGGTATTCGGCAGGATTGTATAAAACAACTGGTGATTCGGTTAATACCCCCGTTAATACTCCATTGATGATTAAAAAGGGAATCCAACTTATTAGATAAGCCAAATAGAATCGCGTCCGATAGGTATTGGGAATAGCGTAATAATGATAGGCCAGCAAAATAGCAGACAACAAAAAAGTAGTAGAAGTATACAAATGCCCCCAGTAGATAATTCCAACAATTGTAAAAATACCTATCAAAGCCCAACTGATTATCCGATCTAATTGCGATAACACATCTCTGGGGAAATAAGCATTTAAACATCTATAGATAAAGACGACCGCAAAAGGAATCGTAAAAAAGAAAAGCCATTCCTCAACAGGCAATGCCAGCCACTTTATCCCCATAAAATAATCGGGATTGAAATCCCATACCCCAATATGGGTAAAAAATACATCCCAAATAATAAAAAAGCCTCCTACGATGGCAATAGCTGGTAATAGCGCTTTCCAGGAAGTATAATAATGTACCCTTTTATCAAAACTCAAGGCAAAAACGGGTACAAAACTGATTAGGTGCAGGAATGCATATAGATAGGTCGTTTCTAAATTTGCCCATTGACCAAGGGTATTCACCTCTGTTACAAGTACACCCCTTTCCACGTCATGCCCAGTCCACAATACAACCAGTAATAAAGCTGCTGCCACTAAAGCCAGCCAATGAGCATTGGATTTCATCATAAGAGATTCAAGCTATTTTTGAGTGCAGAACTGAATAGCAACAAAACTTTTCGGGTATCATTAACTCTAATTCGCTCTTTGGTTACCCTCGCTGCATTGAGGCGCTTAATCTTTTGGAACAGCTTGGTGTAATAAACATAAGCTAAATAGACACCAAATCGCGCCCCTTCTGGCAACTGCACAATTCCTGTATAAGCATGATCAAAATCAGCCTTAATATCTGCCTCTATCTGCTGCTTCTCTGCATTGTTAAAATTGCGAAAGTCAATACCGGGAAAGTAAACTCGCCCGCGTTCGTCAAAATCACTCTTGATATCTCTTAAAAAATTAATTTTCTGAAAAGCCGCTCCCAAACTACGAGCAGGAGCTTTCAAGTACTCATACTGCTCTTCATTGCCTTCACAAAATACCTTCAAACACATCAGACCTACTACTTCGGCAGAACCATATATGTACTCCTGGTATAATGCATCCTCATATTCGTGGTAGTACAAGTCCATTTCCATACTTTTCAGAAAGGCATCAATTTGCGCCCGTTCTATACCATACTCATGGACGACCTGTTGAAAAGCATGTAAAACAGGATTTAAACTAATCCCCTCTTCGATGGCTCGATAAGTATCTTCGCGAAAACGGTTCAGCAATTCTGATTTTTGGAATTGATGAAACGTATCCACAATCTCATCGGCAAATCGCACAAAACCATAAATAGCGTAGATGGGTCCTCTGAATTTCTTATCAAAGAGACGAATGCCCATTGAAAAGGAGGTGCTGTAGCGATTCGTGATCAACTGGCTGCACTCCATACAAGTCTGGTGGTAAAGTTTCATCTGGACTGTGATTATTCCGATAGCTACACAAGATCGGAGGTGAATACTTTAGCAATTTCGTCAGCAACGACTTGCCCCGAAATCAAAGAGGGCGGCACTCCAGGACCTGGTGTAGTCAATTGCCCGGTATAGTATAAATTACTGACCTTCTTATTTTTGAGTTTGGGTTTTAGAAAAGCCGTTTGCATCAGGGTGTTGGCCAGGCCATAGGCATTGCCCTTGTAGGCATGGTAGTCTGCTTCAAAATCACGATGGGCATAAGAGCGCTTGTAAATAACAGCATCTCTTACCGACTGCCCCGTCAACTGCTCAAACCGCTCCATCACAATGTGGTAATAGCGTTCGCGCAATTCCTCCGTATCCTCTAATCCAGGTGCCAAAGGAATCAACACAAAAAGGTTTTCGCAACCTTCTGGTGCAACTGACGAATCAGTAATGGAAGGGGAACAAACGTAAAACAAAGGTTTAGAAGGCCATTGTGGCGCTTCATAAATTTCATGTGCATGCTTTTTGAAATCCTCGTCAAAAAACAGATTGTGGTGATGAATGCCTTTGATTCGTTTGTTTATCCCCAGGTAAAATAAAAGAGAGGAAGGCGCCATGGTCCGCTTATCCCAATACGCTTCTGTGTAATTGCGATGGGCAGGAGCCAGCAAATTTTGATCGATGTGATGATAATCAGCACCTCCAATAATGACGTCCGCTTTCAGCTCACCCTCTTTGGTGATGACTTTAGTTGCGTGTCCATTGGGAACATAGATTTGCTGAACTTCTTCATTATACCTAAATTCAACGCCTTTTTCTTCTGCTAAGAGGACCATCCCCTCAATAATCTTGTGCATACCTCCTAATGGATACCAAGTGCCCAAAGACAAATCAGCATAATTCATTAGGCTATATAAGGCTGGGGTTTTTTCTGGTGTTGCCCCTAAAAATAATACCGGAAATTCCAGTAGTTTAATTAGTTCTGGATGCTTGAATAGCTTTCTGACATGACTGGCCAGGGATTTGAACATATCTAGCCGATAAAGACTCTTCACCACTCGCATATCTGCAAACTCCATAATGGAGTGTCCAGGCTTACGCACAAATTCCTTCATTCCCACCTCATACTTGTACTTAGCCTCTGACAAAAAATGCTTTAATTTTGCACTACTCCCTGGTTCATAGCGATCAAACATTTTATAAAGGGCCGATTCACCAGCGGGTACCTCCATAATATTATCCTCGCCGTAAAATATATTGTAAGAAGGATCGAGTCGAACCAAGTCGTAATAATCACTTACCTTCTTACCAAAACGACCAAAATATTCTTCAAAAACTTCGGGCATCCAATACCAGCTCGGTCCCATATCAAAAGTAAAGCCCTCCGCTTCAAATTTACGGGCACGACCACCTGGAAGGCTGTTCTTTTCCAAGACGACCACGTTGTATCCGCGATCAGCCAGACTGGTAGCAGCAGCAATCCCGGCAAATCCGGCTCCGATGACGATAACTCTTTTTGACATAAATAACTGGCTGTGAAATGTATGCTTTTGGGAGAACTAAATCCGCTTCCCATTGAATTGAGGCACCTTGATGTACCATGCATTTCAAAACAGCATCTTCTTTTTTTTGTTTAAACTTATACGGCTTTTTTGACTATAAACTTAAACAAACAAGTCTTAACAAAACACTTTACATAGACGCACCGATCACATAATTGGCATTATTGAGCAGGGGTTTTTAATCAAAGGGAGCGCCAAGTAATTATCTATTGCGTATTCTTCAACCAACTCTTATAGCCTCCATCCAAATCGTATATCTCCTTAAAACCGAGGCTTTTTAAACGATTACCAGTCTTTCCACTACGTCCACCTGACTTACAATAAACAAAGACTGGTTTTTCTTTATCAAGTTGCAGGAGCTGTTCTTCAAATTTCGATCCATGAAAATCCATATTCACCGAGCCTTCAATATGACCGGCAACATATTCCTTCCGCGTCCGAACATCAACCAACTGTCCCTTTGTTTCTTCGAGCTTAGCAGCAAATTGGGCGGGGTCGAGTTTGGCGTAAGTCGAAGAGGCTGAATTGCTGGAAGCGGCCTGAGCAGCAGAGCTATCAGCAGAATTGGACTGGCAAGCAAAAAACAAGCAGAGCACAAGGAAGAGAATCGAATTTTTCATCAAATGACATTTAAGGCTAGAATATATAAAAAAACAGGGGAAAATCATTACGATTATTCCCCTGTTTTACTGTATCGTCAACAGGCTAAGAGAAGGAGGCGCTTATTTACCGCCTTGCAACTCGTCCTGCCATTCTTTCAATTTGTCCCACTCTCCAGCTGCAGCCATACCTGCCTGCTGTGGCCAAGTAGTTGGGTCATGTACTTTGTAACGGCTTCCCGCCTCATCGAGAATGGTTCTCAAGCGGTCTGCCTCTGTACCTGCTAGTTGTGCATAGGTGTGAATACCCGCGCCATGTAGCAGCTCTTCGATCTTAGGACCAATGCCTTCGACCTTCTTCAAATCATCCTTTGCAACTTCTGCAGTCACCTCTTCCGTAACTTCCGCTACAACTTCTTCTACCTCTTCTTTAGCAGGTGGGGCAGCTTCTACCTTAGGTGCTGGCGTGTCTTTATTCTGTTGGAATTGCTGCTTCAACTGAGAGAAGGCATCCAGTTCGCCAAGCGTAGTACGCTCGACCTTTGACTGCTGCTTCTTCACAGCTTTGCGCGTCTTCGTACGAGCCGCAATTTGCTCCTTCTTCACAGACTCATCAGCTTCGCGGCGAATGTCTTCCAGATAGCGGAGGTGAGAAACCAAGATACGCTTATCATCACGGTTGAATTCAATCACCTTCACCGTCAATACCTCATCGACATTGGCCAGTTGGTTATCTTCCTTACGAATATGCTTGATTGGCGCAAAAGCTTCCAAGCCATAAGGCAACTGAACGATAGCTCCGCGATCGTCGCGACGCAAAATCGTTGCCTCGTGGTAAGAACCAACAGGGAATACTGATTCGAAGGTATCCCATGGATTTTCCTCGATCTGCTTGTGTCCCAAGGATAATTTGCGGCTGTTCTTGTCGATTTCAAGAATGACCACTTCGATATTATTCCCCACCTTTGTAAATTCAGAAGGGTGAGAATAGCGCTTGGTCCAAGACAGGTCTGAAATATGGATCATACCACCAATACCTTCTTTCAATTCCACAAAGACCCCATAAGGCGTTAGATTTTTCACCATACCTTCATGTCGGCTTTCGACTGGGAATTGAACCTCGATATCACTCCAAGGATCTTTAGAGAGTTGTTTCACACTCAAAGACATCTTGCGATCTTCACGATCAATCGTAACGATCTTCGCCTCATACATCTGTCCCAACTTGAAGTATTCGCGAGCATTGATAGGCTGGTTGCTCCAAGTGACCTCAGAGACGTGGATCAAGCCCTCAACACCAGGACGGATTTCGAGGAATGCACCATAATCTTCGATGTTGACAATCTTTCCTTTGACGATAGTGCCTTCCTTGATGGTTTCTTCCAATACTTCCCATGGATGGGGTTGTAGTTGTTTGAGACCCAAAGAAATTCGCTTTTTATTCTCGTCAAAGTCGAGTACAACCACATTGATTTTCTGGTTGAGTGCCAATATTTCGCTAGGGTGTGAAATACGTCCCCAAGAAATGTCTGTAATATAAAGTAGACCATCAACACCACCCAAGTCCAAAAAGGCACCAAAGTCCGTAATATTCTTGACCAAACCTTCGAGTACCTGACCTTTCTCCAAGCTGGCGATAATTGCTTCGCGCTGCTCGGCTAAGTCGCTTTCGATCAGTGCTTTGTGAGAGACAACGGCATTCTTAATGGCCTCATTAATCTTGACCACTTTGAATTCCATCGTTTTACCTACATATGCATCATAGTCGATAATGGGCTTAATGTCGATCTGAGAACCAGGAAGGAAAGTCTCCAAACCACCAGCATCTACGATCAAACCACCCTTGGTCTTACTCACTACCGTTCCTTTGATAACCGTACCATTGGTATAGGAGTCAACGATATCTTCCCAGGCGCGTAGCAATTTAGCTTTGCGACGAGAGAGCACCAACTGACCGCGAATGTCTTCTTGCTGCTCTACATAAACTTCGATCTTGTCACCTACTTTCAAATCAGGGGTATCCCGAAATTCTGAAAGGGGGACCAAACCATCAGATTTGTAATTGATGTCCAAAACAATATCTCCCTCGCTAATCGCGGTAACAGTACCAGCAACCAGTTCGTTCTCTCCCACTGAAGTCAGGGTAGACTCGTATTGCTTTAGGTAATCTTCAATTTCTTTTTCTGAGTAAGGCAGTGCATGCCGATTTCCCAAAGACCAATCAAAATCATCATGAGCGGGTTGAGTAGGGGCAGGAGTCGTGTCCTCTTCTGTTGCAGCTGTTTCAACAGCTACTTCCTCGGTAGGAGCCGTTTCAGGAGCCACTTCTTCCGTAGGGGCTGTTTCTGTCTTTGCTTCCTCAGTAGGGGTCGCTTCTGCCTTTACTTCCTCGACAGGAGCATTTTCCGTTGTCGCTTCCTCTTGATTTTCGTTCGTATCGACAACCTCAGGAGTCTCTTTTGAAGTCTCCTCTTGTTCTAGATTCTTTTCGTCATCCATGTAAAGAATCCTCGTTTTGTAGTCTTTCCAATCCAAAAATGGGAAAGACGGGGTGAAGAAATATTTTTAGCCGGGCAAAGGTACGACATTTTTATAGGTAAAAAAAGCGAAATGTCTTGAAAATTAGTGCTTTAGTGGATCATTTGGTACAAATGGCCGCTTGCCAAAAGCTTGAGTTGCCATTTGACCATCAAAGCAAATGAATACAAAGCCATGAGGATGTAGAAAAATTCGTATTTTTATTTTTTTATCAAACAACACCATCACTGATGTCAGAAGAACGTCCTTGGCTCAAAAACTACCCAAACGGCATCCCCGCCAATATTGATCCCAATGCTTACAATTGTTTGGTTGATCTCTTTGAGGAGACATTTAGAAAATACAGAAAACAGATCGCCTTTTCCTGCATGGGAAAGGATATGACCTTTAACCAATTGGACAGGTGGTCCAAACAGTTTGGGGCTTATCTTCGGTCCAGAGGGCTAGAACCTGGTGATAAGGTCGCACTGATGATGCCCAATATGTTACAATATCCCATTGCCCTATTTGGTGCTTTGAGAGCTGGTATTGTCGTTGTTAATACCAATCCACTTTACACCCCTCGCGAAATGCATCATCAATTTACAGATGCTGGGGTAAAGGCCGTTGTGATTGCTGAGAACTTTGCTGCCAATCTCGAACAGATTATTGATAAAACAGATATCAAGACCGTTATCGTAACAGGTATTGGAGATTTGTTGGGGATGGTAAAAGGAGCAGTTGTCAACTTCATGGTGCGCAATGTGAAGCGGATGGTTCCCAAATTCAACATCCCCAACAGCGTTAAATTCAAAGAAGCCCTCAAACAAGGGAGCAAATTTACCCTCCCACTCTATGAGGGTAAGCCTGACGAGGTCATTCTTTTGCAATATACTGGTGGAACGACAGGGGTGGCCAAAGGGGCTATGCTCACCAATCGCAACCTAGTGGCCAATATGCAACAAATACGTTCCATTATGTTGCCTTTTCTCAAGGAAAGTGAAGAAATAGCCCTTTCCCCCTTGCCAATGTATCACATCTTTGCCTTTACAGTCAATTGCTTGGCTCTACTCACGGTAGGCACCAAAACCGTTCTAATCGTCAATCCAAGAGATTTATCGACCATTGTCAAGGCATTTAACAATTATCCGATCACCCTGATGACGGGCGTCAATACCCTCTTCAATGCATTGATCAATAATGAATCCTTTAAGGCATTGGATTTTAGCCATTTAAAAATGACCGTAGGAGGTGGAATGGCTGTTCAGAAGGCTGTCGCTGAGCGCTGGCAACAAGTTACTGGTTGCTTTTTGGCAGAGGGCTATGGCATGACGGAGTCTTCCCCTGTTGTGAGTTGTAATCCCATTGATGGGAGTGGGCGTTTGGGGACTATTGGTCTACCTGTGCCTTCTACCGATGTGCGAATTGTCGATGAGCAGAGCAATGTATTAGGGGTTGGCGAAGTTGGTGAAATTCAAGTTCGCGGGCCACAGGTGATGAAGGGCTATTATAATCGTCCAGAGGAGACGAGCAAGACCATTTTGGACGGTTGGCTCTGTACAGGGGATATTGGAAAGATGTCAGCAGACGGCTATTTCCAAATTGTCGATCGGAAAAAAGATATGATCTTGGTATCGGGCTTTAATGTCTTTCCCAATGAAGTAGAAGAGGTCATCGCTATGCATCCCAAGGTATTGGAGGTAGCGGCCATAGGTGTTCCTTCCGAAAAATCAGGGGAGGTTGTTAAGGTATTTATCGTCAAAAAAGATCAATCCCTAAACCAAGAAGAGATCATTGCCTATTGTCGCAAGAATATGACGGGCTATAAAGTACCCAAACTCGTTAGCTTTAGAAAGGACCTACCTAAAACAAATGTGGGGAAGATTTTGAGAAGAGCACTGAAGGAAGAGGAGATGGCGAAAAGCAGTTCCTAGCATTTTATACTTTGGGTCGACCTGATCGACAATGCCATCAGGTCAACCCAAAGTTAAACTGTATTATTGATTAGCAGCGGCTACTTCTTCACGAATTTTATTAAGGGCTGAACCCGCTCTTACCCAATCAATTTGAGCTTGATTATAGGTATGCGCTACCTCAAACTCTTCGCTCGTACCATCAGCATGACGCAAGCGGATGTTTAGGTTTTCCCCTGGTGTAAAATCATCAAAGTTGGTGATATCGATAAAATCATCCTGGCGAACTTTCTCATAATCATCATTATTGACAAAAGTTAGGGCCAACATCCCCTGCTTCTTTAGATTGGTCTCGTGGATACGCGCAAAAGACTTGACCACCACCGCGTGAACGCCTAAGAAACGAGGCTCCATAGCGGCATGCTCACGAGAAGAACCTTCTCCATAGTTTTCCTCACCAAATACAATGGTACCAATGCCCTTATTTTGGTAATAACGTGCAGAATCAGGCACTTTCATGTATTCTCCTGTCTCAATATTGAGTACCTTATTGGTTTCTTCATTGAAGTAATTGATCGCACCAATCAGACAGTTGTCAGAGATATTTTCGAGGTGACCGCGGTATTTCAACCAGGGGCCAGCCATAGAAATGTGGTCGGTAGTACACTTGCCCTTGGGTTTGATCAATAATCGCATCCCAGTGACTTGTTCTGCGGTGATAGGCTCAAATGGTGTAAGGAGCTGTAGGCGATTGGATGTTTCGCTTACCTTGACCTCTACCTGACTGCCATCCTCTAATGGGGGGATAAATCCAGGATCTTCTACATCAAATCCTCTAGGAGGTAGCTCCTCTCCTACTGGCGGACTGAGTTGTACCTCATCTCCATTTTCATTAATCAGCTTATCTGTTAGTGGATTAAAAGTAAGCTCACCTGCAATGGCCATAGCCGTGACAATCTCTGGGGAGGCTACAAAGGCATGCGTCTGTGGATTACCATCATTACGTTTGGAAAAATTCCGGTTAAAAGAGGTAATAATGGAGTTCTTTTTACTGGGATCATCCGTATGGCGAGCCCATTGTCCAATACAAGGACCACAAGCATTAGCCAAGACGATGCCGCCCATATCTTCAAAGGCTTGTAGCTGTCCATCGCGTTCTACCGTAAAGCGAATCTGCTCAGAGCCAGGAGTAACCGTAAATTCCGATTTTACTTTGAGGTTTTTATCCACAGCCTGTTTGGCTAGGGAGGCCGCTCGGTCGAGGTCTTCATAAGAAGAATTGGTACAAGAGCCTATCAAACCTACTTCCAGCTTTTCAGGGAAGCCATTTTCGCGAACTGCATCTGCAAATTTAGAAATTGGCCAGGCCAAATCTGGCGTGTAAGGCCCATTAATATGAGGTTCTAATTCAGACAAGTTAATATGAATGACCTGATCGAAATAATCTTCAGGCTTATCATAACATTCGGGATCACCCGTTAGGTGTTCTTTTACTTGATTGGCCAATGCAGCAATTTCAGCTCGGCCAGTCGCTTCCAAATAACGCCCCATAGCGACATCATAGCCAAAGGTAGAAGTGGTGGCACCAATTTCTGCCCCCATATTACAAATGGTCCCTTTGCCCGTGCAAGAAAGGCTCTCTGCCCCTGGACCAAAGTATTCGACAATTGCTCCAGTTCCTCCCTTTACCGTAAGGATACCAGCAACTTTTAGAATAACATCTTTTGAGGAAGTCCAGCCATTAAGTGTTCCAGTTAGCTTCACCCCTATCAACTTGGGCATTTTCAACTCCCAAGGCATATCAGCCATCACATCAACCGCATCTGCTCCACCTACTCCAATCGCTACCATTCCCAAACCACCCGCATTGGGCGTGTGCGAGTCAGTACCAATCATCATACCACCAGGAAAGGCATAATTTTCCAAAACGATTTGATGAATAATCCCTGCACCTGGCTTCCAAAACCCAATACCGTATTTATTGGATACTGCCTGAAGAAAGTCAAAAACCTCAGAACTGGTATCCATGGCATGCTGCAAATCTACTTCTGCCCCAACCTTAGCTAGAATTAAGTGATCGCAGTGTACGGTAGAAGGTACAGCCACTTTATCCTTACCTGCCATCATAAACTGAAGCAATGCCATTTGTGCAGTAGCATCTTGCATAGCTACGCGATCAGGGGCAAAAAAGACATAATCTTTTCCCCTGTTATAGTTCTTCAGTGGGGACTCCTGGTGGAGATGAGTATAAAGAATTTTTTCGGCCAAAGTAAGTGGTCGATTCAATACTGTTCTTACTTTCTCTACCTTAGCTGGGAGCGACTCATAGTGAGCCCTGATCATATTTAAATCAAATGGCATAATTAAAACAGATTAAATTAGGTTACAAAAGTACTTTCTTATGCTTTTACTCCAATCGGAAAACGCCTTGTCTTTAAAGGTCAATACCTTGGAATGAAACTAAGAAATTTTTGTTATTTACAATAGAACTAAAGCGTACAGATCACGTAAAATACCTCCTAAAGCAACGAATCGTCTAATCCACTATGTCTACTATTCATAACAAAAAGGTGGTTGTAAAAGTTGGCACCAATGTCCTCACTCAGGCGGAAGGCTTGCCTCACATCACTGCAATTAGCCAAATTGTCGATCAATTAGCCCAGCTCAAAAAGCAAGGATTTCACATTATTTTGGTCTCCTCTGGCGCCGTTGGTGCTGGAAAAGGGCTATTGGGTAGCTCTACAGAAATGAATAAGGTAGTCCGACGACAAGTATATGCCGCTGTCGGACAAATCCGCTTAATGAATATCTACAGCGAATTATTGGCCAATTATGGGCTTCATTGTGCGCAATTATTGGCAACCAAAGAAGACTTCCGCGACCGCAGCCATTACCTCAATATGAAAAACTGCTTTCAGGCGCTACTCCGCGACCAAATTATTCCGATTGTCAATGAAAACGATGTAGTAGCCGTTAGTGAACTAATGTTTACTGATAATGATGAACTGGCTGGTCTGATTGCTTCAATGATCAATGCCCATGCCTTTATCATCCTGAGCAATGTGGATGGCGTATACAATGGCCCTCCCAATGCACCAGATAGCCAGTTGATCCCTATTATTGAATCCGACGATAAAAAAATACTGGCGGCTATCTCTCCCAGTCGTTCTTCTTTTGGACGGGGAGGTATGAGTACCAAATTTCGCATCGCTCGTAAAGCCGCACAGGTTGGCATCCACACCTATGTCGCTAATGGCAGACGCCCCAATATTCTCATAGACATCTTGAACAATGACTTTGTAGGTACCTATTTCAAAGCCAGTGCTCAGCTTTC
>JBCBDH010000129.1:0-11738 GCA_038529855.1 Bacteroidota bacterium
GGTCTTAAAATACAAGACTCGACGATTGCCCGTATCTGCAATCCACAATTGCTGACCATCTGAAAAAACGCCATAAGGCCAATGAAGCGATTGTGCGGAAGGGGCAATCGTCGAGTCTTGTATTTTAAGACCATTCCCAGTACTAATTTTGTAAAAGCTGATGGGGTCATTGGCAAACCCAATTTTGAAGAGCGCGATTACGACCACAAAGATGCGATCTGGCCTTATTCCGTAAAGGTCAGTCCCAATGGGCAAATGACCATCACTGATACCCAATACTATAGGGTATTGCTATGGGAAGATTGGACCAAAGCCTTTGATCAGCAAGCAGATGTCATCATTGGCCAAGCTTCTTTTGAGGGCAATGGGCAAAATCAATTTAATTGGTTTCCAAAAGCCAATACCCTAAATTGGTGCTACGATACCTGTTTTTACAAAGATGGCCTTTGGGTGGCAGACACGGGAAGCAGTCGCCTATTGTGGTTTGATCAAGTCCCCACTTCCCACAATGCAGCTGCTCAAAATGTACTGGGACAAGATAATTTTACCACTGGTAGCGAGAACAAAAACACCATTTGGAGTACAGAAGGAAGTTTGTATTGGCCTTTTCAGATTTGTATTGAAAATAAAATAATGGTGGCAGCGGATACGGGAAATCATCGAATTGTCATCAATCACCTCAATTTCTGAACAAAGGCGTTCCAAAAGTTTTTTCCTTTTAGTAGTCCATGAAAAAGATCGAACTCAATATTATCGCCTTGGCGAATAGCGAAACCAGCAAAGGCAATTTCGCCCTTATTCTGGAAGAGCAAAATGGCTTTCGTCGCCTCCCCATTATCATTGGTGCCTTTGAAGCCCAAGCCATCGCTGTCTCCCTCGAGAAGATGCAACCCAATCGCCCCCTCACCCACGATCTGTTTAAAAATACCCTGGATGCCTCAGGTATTCGCCTGACAGAGGTTATCATCTCTGATCTAGTGGAGGGCGCTTTCCATGCGACCTTGATTGGTAAGAAGGCTGACGGCAGCCCCTTAGCAGTCGATGCCCGCTCCTCTGATGCCATTGCCCTAGCCGTTCGCTTTACCTGCCCCATTTATACCACCGCCGCCATCATGGAACAAGCGGGAATTGTCCTAGACAGCCCGAGCAAAGCCTTTACCAATAAACGAGGAAGCTTCTCTGAGTACTCCCTAGAAGAATTAGAACAATTGTTGAGACAGGTACTGGCCAAGGAAGACTTTGAAAGCGCTTCCAAAATCAGAGATGCCATCAAGAGTAAGACCAAAGAAGAGTAAAGCGCGCGCTACTTGTCGGACTGAATCCCCGCCAAAGCGGGTTCAGTCCGACAATTGCGGGCGGGCCTTGAAACATAGCAGGTTCAGTCTGAGTAAGCGGGCAAGCATTGCATCTCCAGCTAATGGACTAAGTCTGACAATATACGGTTGGGCGTTGGATATCCAGCCAATAGGCTTAACTCACCAATTTTAAAAAAACGATTCTTTTGTAATAGAAAGTTAGTTGATATGGCCAGTGCTCGATTGTTGGACTGACCCCGCTTTGGTGGAAGGAAGCCAGCGCTCAATTGTCGGACTGACCCCGCCGCCGTTGGCACTCTGGCGGGAAGTCAGTCCGACAAGGCATCCCGCAGATGGGGTAATAAGCCTTGAGCATCTTTATATCGATACGCTCCCGTTTGAATACGCTGAAGAATAGCTTTCGACTGTTCCAAATTTCCATTTTGCAGATGGGCCAAAGCCAAATACCAGTGAGACTGTTCTTGTAATAAGTTAATGGATTCATCAGATGGTGTTTGGCTAAGCACTTCTAGGATGGGGATAGCTATATTGGCATTTCCTTGGGCCAATTCTGCGATGGCGATGTAAAAACGATAGGTCGTGCTATCAGCAGTATTGGTTTGGAGTGCTTGAAAGAGGCGGACAGCCTCTTGAAAATCTTTTTGCTCATAAGCTTGGATGGCCTTTGCTGTAGGACTGGTGGTAGGGGCATTGGGGGCGCGATTGCTTAAAATCATGGGATAGGCTTCAAAATTGGCAGCGAATAAGTCATCGCTGGAGGCTTGGGGCTGAGAGGAGAGGTAAAAGTAGGCGGCAGCCAGGAGGATGACGCTGGCCGCGATGCCAATGATTTGTCGAATGCGGATGCTTTGTAGGATAGGTGTTTTTGTAGCTTTGGGAAGCTGCCATTCTTGGTCGACTTCTGAAAGGACTTGTCTGAAGGCATGCACCTTTTCTCCTTTTAGCGATTGGGCCATTTCCTGGTGCAACCGCAGGGCTTCCTGCAATGCGGGGTCTGTTTGCAAGCGCTGTTCAAAATTGGCCAATTGGGGCTCTTGGAGTTGACCAGCGAGATATTGCTCTATTAAATGATATTCCTCTTCCCTGGTCATTGCTTTAGTTGATCATTGGATGGATAATTATTTAATTCTACAAAGAGGGCATCATTTTGAATGGCCTCGATCAATTTTTCCTTACATAAGAATTTTCTTTTCTTAATGTAGTTTTCGCTGGTGTCTAAACGTTGGGCGATTTCCTTTAGAGGCACTTTATCAAAGAACCATTGCAGGATTTTTTGACACTTCTCATCTAAATTATCAAAGTGCTTAAAGTACAATTGTGTTCTTTCCGCTTGCTCGATGCGCTGCTGGATATCCTCCTCCAATTCTACGGCCTCTATATCAGTCAGCGGGCTATACTTAAATTTTTTTCGATTCCGCAGACGACTCAGCCATAAATTTCTACACATGATGCGAATAAAGCTTTTTAGGCTACAGCTGATTTCAAAAGGCGCTGCTTCCAGCTTTTGAAATAAGGCGATCAGGGCTTCCTGAAAAATATCTCGCGCATCAGCTTCCGTTCCATTATTTTCTTTGACCCATAGGATGACAGCGGGCAGGGCAAGATCGTAGACTTGCTCGATGGCTTGCCGCTTGGCTGTTTGTAGTCCTTGCAGAAGTTCCTGATCTCTGGCTGTTAAAGCTTTAATCTTTTCCATATATCCTGAGCCAATAAAAGGTTACCCATCTTCGCATTTTTTATGGCTAACACTTGCTGGATTTCGTCAAGGTAAAAACTTTAAAGCAATTCTTGGAAAGTAATTTTTAAAAAAGTGATGGACTTGGGGTAACCTTTCTCTTCCTCAATCTATATGGTAGGCGAACAAAATAATTTTGAGCCATTGGCTTCAACGAATAGGTTTAAAACACAAATGAAAATGGAAAAGATTGCGATCAAAATGTTATTTCTGGCAGTACTGTGTGTACTGATTATTCCAGCCTGTAATAAAGATAATCCAGAAGACTTGACTTCCTTTCGCAAAGTCATCGATAATGGGGGGAATTTTGAAGATCCCATGATGAGCGAAGTAACGGAAGTGAGCGAAGTGTATACGGAAGAGGTGGATGGGGTAAATTGGGAATGTACCACGGAAACGGTCAGTATTCAGGAAGGGGCTGGTGGTAATGAAGGTTTTTCTCTTTTTTCTCCCAATGCCAGTGTGATCTATCCTGGTAATATGTTGCAGGGAAAATCCCTGAATCAAGGCACTCCAGATATCATCGCCGTTGAACGCGCTGGCGGGACCATTTCTACGGATGTTGTAGATGGAAATATCCAATCGAGTTTTGATGTAAGTAGTGTTTCCAAGGGAGAGGTGACGGTTGCTGTTAATAATATCATTGCTGGAAGTACGGGGATCGTACCAGCTAATTTTAGCCTTGTGGTCAAAAACATCCAGAGTAGAGAACAGTTTGCGCTGGAATTGGGCTTGGAGGTCAATTCTACTTTTACCGATCTGGAAGCTAGGCTTAACTACAGCTCCGTTTCAGAAAAAAATACTTTTATTGTCAATCTCAATCAGAGTTTTTACACGATGAGTTTTGATATTCCCACTTCTTTGGATGATTTATTTGATCCCTCAGTGACACCTGAAGATTTGGCTAGGTATGTGGGGCCAGATAATCCCGCCACCTATATTTCTGATGTCACTTATGGACGGGTATTTTACATGTTGGTTTCTTCTACTTCTTCGGTCACGGAAATGGATGCGGCGATCAATGCTTCTTTTAATGGCGTAGCTACAGATGTGGAGGCTGATGTCGAAGCGAGTTATTTGAGCGAATTGGATGAGCTGACGATCACCGTTTTTGCCTATGGTGGAGATGCGAATACCTCGCTGCTCACCGTTGGAACAACGGATCTAGAGGATTTGGTTAAGCTTTTGGCGGAGAGTTCCAGGATCGAATCAGGAAAGCCCATTTCTTATGTCGTTCGCAGTGTTTATGATAATCAAATTGTCAGTACCCAATTGGCCACTACTTATGATGTGACCAATTGTACACCTACTGGAGCAGATGGCGCTCCTCCCTACACGGAGCATTGGACGGGAAATGTAATATCCGCCATGGGACCTGTTGGTGCCGCTTTCAATACCTATGGTACAGAGTTTATTTTGATCAATAGAGCTGGCGATCAGTTTATGCGCAGTAATGTAGGTTCTTTGGAAGGCCCCTTCCCCATTGATGAATTGGGAACGGAGCCTTGTCCATTCAATAGCATTGGTGCGGCTTGTAATATTGACGGCAATCAAAATGGGGAGTACTACCTACAGGTTTTTGATGGAAGCGGAACACAGTATTCCTATTTAAATCCTTCTTCTGGGAATTGGCTCTCTGTTCGCCCCATTTCGGATTTGGCCCTTGGTGATAATCCCTTTGGGGCAGTAGGGATTGGAGCGGTTGCTTTTCGACATAAAGATTCCTATGGCCCAGCATCGCGCTATATGTTTAATAAGATCGGAGATCGCTATGTGCGCTATGACAATAATCCCAATTCTTTTGATTCCCCACAGGACCTCTACTATTGGGGGGTTAATGGAAGTGTGACCGCTCATTTTGATGGGGTAGGTGCCGCCATTGGATTTTACATTGGCAATCTCAGGTTCTATATTTTATTCAATGATCTGGGGACGCAGTATGTCTATTCTGGCAATTTGAATGGAAATGGAACAGAAGTGATTGGGCCATTTGATTTGTAATAAATGCCTTACCTAGTGGGTCATTGCTTGAGAATTCCCAAGCAATGACCCACTAAACTTTGTTGCCCTAAGTATTTCCTGAAAAGTGAATTTTCTTTCTTAGAAAAGAAAGGAATGCTCAGCCCAGCTATGTATATTTAGAATGCGAGCTGTCTAGCGGACTGACTCCCAAGTCAGTCCGATAATTGCAGGAGCAAGTCAGCGATAATTGCAGGAGCAAGTCCCTCTGATCATTAGAGGAGCAAGTCCCTCCCACAATTGCGGGAAGGACCAAATCCCCCAAGCAATTTAATCAGAAGATATACCCCTGGCCCAAACTCACTATTGACTAAAACCGATGAACAATTACCTTACTTGTTTCTACCTGTGCTTATCCTTAAGCCTTTTCCTGCCTGGAAGACTTTGGACACAAAACGACACCCTCCAAGCCGACAACTACTACTACGATGGAAAAGAAGTCTACCAAAAAGGCGATTACGAAAACGCTAGTCGCTTGTTTAAGGAGGCGCTGAGAAGCTATCAGGCGCTTTATGGAGAAAAGCATGAGCGGGTGATGAAGGCCTACTACCGCCTGGGGCGAGCGGAGCGAATGAATCTACGCCCTGAGCAATCCTTGGTCTATCTGCAAAAATCACTGGACATAGCTGAGCAGCTATACGGCTATTACAGCGAAGATGTGGGCTACACCTTACAAGCCATTGGCAATTTATACGACCAACTCTACAATCCCCGTAAATCAAGTCAATATTTCAAAGAAAGCATATTGGTGTTTACGGAAGTTTATGGATCACCTTCTCTTGAAGTGGGCGGAGCTTACATGAACTTGGGCATCAGCGATTATGATCAGGACAATTACCAAAGTGCAGAAGTGAATTTTAAAAAGGCCCTTTATCATTTTACACAAAGCGTACCGCTAGAGCATAAGGCTTTCAATAAGATTTACAACAACCTCTCTTTTCTCTATCGACAATTAGGAGACTACGATAAATCAATTGACTATGGTAAAAAAGCGCTAGAGATCAAATTGAAAAATTATGAGGAAACACATCCCAGTGTTCCCAAATATTATGGCAATGTAGGTTTGTCCTATCAGCGCAAAAATGACTTTGAAGCCAGCTTGCCCTATGCGCAAAAAATGGTGGAGCTCTCGCTAAAAGCAGTGGGGCCAGATCATCCAGATACGGGGGATAGTTATACCGATCTTGGTGTGGTTTATGTGGGGCTAAAGCAATACGATAAGGGCTTGGAGTATTTTCAAAAGGCGGTTGAGATTATGAAAAAGACCAGGACCGCCAATGATCCTCAGTTGATTCGAGCAAAGGTGCAGATTGGAAAGGTATATGAGGAAGAGATGGGCGACTTAGATCAAGCCTTGGCTATTTATCAAAAGACTTTAGAAGATTATGCTAACAGGATATACAAACAAAAAACCATAGTGGCCAATGCCAAACGGCGAATTGCTCGCATCCAGTTAAAGCAAAAGCGACTGGACGAAGCTTTAAGGAGCATTCAAGAAGGACTCCAATCGCTGGTTCCCAATTTGCCAGCGGCCACTCAAACCATTTTCCCCAACCCAGCTATCGAGCAAAGCCAGGCCCAGCTCGACTTGCTCCAATTACTAGCCCTAAAAGCTAACATCTTAAAAGCTCGATTTGCCAAAAGCGAACAATTAGAAGATTTAAAACAAGCCTTTGCGACCAATGAATTGGCCATTAGCCTCATTGAACAAATGCGCAAGTCCTATCTCTCAGATGCCGCCCGCCAATTTTTAAACACCCAAACCGCCCCTATCTTTGAAAGTGCTGTAGAACAAGCCTTTGAGCTCCATCGCCTGACCAAGGATAGCAGCTATCTATTCAAAGCCTTTAAGATTTCCGAAAAAAGCAAAGCCAGTATCCTCTGGCAATCCCTCAACGAACGCTTTGCACTGGAAACGGCAGATATTCCCTCCGAGCAATTGGATACGCTCCGTCTGCTTCGCTTTAAAATTACAGATATAGAAGACCAATTATCCAGTGTGCCCACCCCTGAACAAAGCCAACTTCTTCAAGGCCAAATTTTTGAATTAAAACAAGCTTACGAGATGGCCATCGCTTCCCTGGAGCAAAGCGACCCTGAATTCTACCAACTCAAATACGCCCCCAATTACATCGAGGCCCAACAAATTCTAGATCAGTTTCCAGATGAGCAAAGCGCCCTAGTCGCCTATTTCCATACAACAGAACAGGTCTACACCTTCGTCTTCTCCAAAGCAGGTTTCAAAGCCACACAACAAAACCTAAGCTTTGATTTATCCAAAGCCATACTAAGTCTAAGAAATAACCAGCCGCAAAACATTACTACCCTAAACCAAGGTGCAAAAAGATATATCCAAGAACTCCACCGCCTCCACGAAGTCCTCATCCAACCCATCTACTCCGAAATCGCCTCCGCTCCCAATCTCGCCATCATCCCTCACGGCGTCCTCCAATACCTCTCTTTTGAAACCTTATGCCCCCAAAGTGATCAAAACGATTTCCGAAAACTAAACTACCTCTTCCAACAACACGATTTACGCTACACCTGGTCTGCTGCCATCTGGGCCAAAAGACCTAAACCCCATTCCTCCGCCCCTCAAGATTTCGTCGGCTTCGCCCCCAATTTCAATGCCGCCCAACTCCTCAGTCTCGCCAATCAAAATGCCTTGGTTTTCCGCGAAAGCCAAGTCCCCCTCAGCCATACCATCACGGAAGTTGAAGGCGCCCAAAGCTACTTCCCTGGCCCAACCTACCTCGCCGCTGCTGCCACTGAATCCCAATTCCTACAATCCGCCCCCCAAAGCAAAATCATCCACCTCGCCACCCACGCCATCGCCAACGACCGCTTCCCCGCTCAATCTGGCCTCCTCTTAGCGGAAGCAGGCGACACCCTGGAAGACGGCTTCCTCAGCACCACCGAAATCTACAACCTCCATCTCGCTGCTGACCTTGCTGTGATGAGCGCCTGCAACACAGGCTATGGCCAATTGGTGAATGGCGAAGGAGTGATGAGCCTGGGCAGAGCCTTTCTGGAAGCAGGCTGCCAAAGCATCCTGATGAGCCTATGGCTAGCCAATGACCAATCGACGAGCATCATCATTCAGGACTTTTATAAATATGCGGCTCAGGGCCTACCTAAAAATCAAGCACTGAAGAAAGCTAAATTGGATTATTTGCAGGCAGCAGACCCGCTGATGGCACATCCTTACTTTTGGGCGAATTTGGTGATTGCGGGGGATGTGCGGCCTTTGAGGGGAGAGGGGAGGAGTGCTTGGATGATTTGGGGATTATTGGGTGGGTTGTTATTTGTGGTGTTTTTTTACAAAGGTTTTAACAAAATGAATTCAAATTAATTATTTTCATAATATTTTATTTATTTTAGTGCCTGTTTAATCTCATTGTCCTGGAGCATATTGATCATCTCTTACTAATCGAGAACCTGATATATACAAAGATCAAAAACTTCTCTTCAGGTCTGTTTAAACATTTGGTAGCCTAGTTAACTAGTATCATTACCTCTGTCATCAGATTGAGGTGACTTATCGATCTAATCAATAAAATACTACTTAAAATGGATGTAAGCCCCGATAAGCAAAACATCGATACATTATTTTCCAAAACGACCTATTACATTGATTTTTATCAAAGGGAATACAAGTGGAACACAGAACCTGTAAGGCGCTTGCTGGAAGATGTTTTTTATAAGTTCAATTTAGAGTACAAGCCTGAATTGGAAGCCAATGAGGAAAATATTAATGTGGAGTATTCTTGGTATTATCTTAATACCTATGTCACAAATCAATCAGGTGGGAAAGTCTATGTCGTTGATGGTCAGCAACGTTTGACAACGATTACCCTTACCTTAATCAAACTCTACCATATGACAGTGGTATATAAGTCAGAATTAGATGAGTGGCTGAAAAATAAGATTGTTGGGGTACAGGGCAGAAAAAAGAGTTTCTGGATGAATCACGAGGCCCATATTGGAGCCATGAAAGCTTTATTTCAAGGAGAAGTCTTGGCTAAGATTGACGTTTCTTCAGGTGTGACGGCTAAAAATATGGTAGAGAATTACAAAGAAATAAGCGCTTGGATTGATAAAGAAATTACTGATCTACATAAGCTAGAAACCTTTGTTTTCTACTTCCTACATCGTTTAGTCTTAATTAATCTTTCTGTGACTCAAACTGATGTACCTATGGTTTTTGAGGTGATTAATGATAGGGGGGTAAAACTGAAGCCTTATGAGATACTCAAAGGAAAGCTGTTGGGACAAATTGATAAAAAGGAGTTGAATAATCTGAAGCTCAATGATAATTGGGAAACTCAAGTTAGGAAAATCAATGAATGGGGAGAAGATGAAATGGATGAATTTTTTCGCTATTTTCTCAAAGCTAAATTTGCGAATACCCGAGCAGAGGGAACAAAATTTGATGGCGATTATCATCGAGAGTTATTTACCGAAGAGAGCAATAAACATTTGAAGTTAAAGCATAATCCACAAGGGGTAAAGCATTTTTTACAAAATGATTTTAAGTACTATTCTGATCTATACTATACTATTTCAGAGTATTATGATCCTTTACTAGAAGAGCAGGCATATGTTTACTACAACAATCTCAATGATATGGATACACAAATTACCCTGATGCTATCAGGTTGTAATTTAAAAGATATCCAAGAGCAGGAAAAAATTAAAGTGATCAGTAGGGAGCTTGACCGATTTTATTCTTTATTACAATTACAAAAAGCTTACGATAGTAATGATTTTAATACCTCTATTTACCTAATTAGTAATGAGATCAGAGGAAAAAATGTAGAAAGTTATCGGGATATTTTTGATAAGTATTTGATGAAGGAGCTATCAGCCAAAAAAGGTGTCGAGGTAAGCCAACCTTTCCAGTACGCTTATTTTAAAAATATTGGATTTTATGATCTTAAATCACGTTTCTTGAAGTACTTCTTTGCTAGAGTTGAAAAATTTATAGCAGAAGGAACTAAACAGAATATGAAGCATAGTATTTATGATCTAGTTGTCAGAAGAGGACATGTCAATGGCTTTCATGTAGAGCATGTTTTGGCTTATAATCAGGAAAACTATGCACATTTTAGTACCCCCAATGGGGATGGACAAGTACATTTTAATGAAGAACTCTTCGAACAGCAGCGTAATCGACTTGGAGGTTTATTGCTCTTAAAAGGACGTGATAATATCAGCAGTAATAACGAAGTATATGAGAAAAAACTCAAGTCCTATGCCAACACGCTTTACTGGAATATGACACTGCGAGAAGATACCTATAAATCGAAGCTTGATATGCGTGACTTTATAGCGGCTCATAAGCTGAATTTGGAGCCCATTGCGATCTTTGACCAGCAAGCTGTAGAGACACGCCATCGCTTACTATTCGATATCGTCAAGATCATTTGGAAGTAAGCCTAAATCCTTAGTAGGGTATATATGAAAGTTTTGTTGTTGGCACGTTTTACCAACGTATCTACCTATTCATCTTAGGCTATAGTCGCTGAAGGAGGTATTTTTCACTTACATCGCTGAAGGAAGTTCTAAACTACCCCATTTCCCCCTTTTTCTCCCCCCTTTCCTACAATTTACCCCCCCTTTTGGCAGTTTCATTCAAAACAAATCAGATATTCGCGAAAATGTTACAAACCTACTGGTGATGAATAAGATAGTGACTCTCCTTTTTTGCCTGATAACAAGCCTTAGCCTGGCTCAAGATGCCATGGAGGTACAGCGTTGTGCCGATATTGACCGACGAGTGCCTATTCGCAATATTTATGTGGATGCGAGTAATAATAAGTGGGTAGCAGATGATCAAGGGCTTTTTCTGGTGCAATCGCCTGATTTTGCGCAGGCGGTGGATATGGAAGCCGACCAATGGTCTTTGCTGAGTGTGCCTTATGGGAATGAAGAACTCAAGGTACCCAAGGCGACCTTGCAAGAGATAATGGGGGATGATTTTTCCAATATTACCTGTGCGACTTTTGATAAGGTCAGAAAGGAATTGTTTATTGGAACAGAGGAAGCGGGTATTTTTCACCTCAGAACAGATCCTAAGCTCTCGCTAATCAAGAAAATTACGAGCAAAAACTCTAAACTGCGCTCGGATAAGATTACCTCCTTACTTTACCTCACTTCTAAAAATCAATTGGTGGTAGGGACGGATGATGGACTACTGCTTTATCAAGGGAGTAAATCCAAGGTTGCAGGTAAGTACTTTGTGATAGATGCAGTGGCCTATACGGAGGGCAATATTTGGGTCTTGGCCGATAATGAAGTGATGGAGCTGGATCGGAAAAATGACCTGTATGGACTAGAATTGAAGCCGCAGATGACAGAAGGGGATATCGCTGATATTGCCTTTGATAGCCAAGGGCGTTTGTGGATTGCTTCTGAAATCATTTGTCGCTACGATATCGAATCAGATACCTATGAGGTATTTGGCCCCGCTGAAGAATATACCAGTCAGTATGTCAATTTTATTGCGGTAGACAGTGATGATGCACTTTGGGTGGGGACGGATGATAAAGGCGTGTATTTCATTGGGAAAGCCTCCTCCTTCTCCGCTACCTTGGTGGTAGATGATCCATTGGGCTGCGAGGCAGATGCTAAGAATGCTTCTTTACAAGTTCGCGCCAGTGGGGGTC
>JBCBDH010000130.1:0-11705 GCA_038529855.1 Bacteroidota bacterium
ATTTGATCTGGGAATTGGGGAAGGAGATCGATCAAGGCCTCAAAATTTTTAGCCGCACTACCCTCTCGAATGAGGATTTTCATTCCGTGTTGTAATTTTTCCAGGGCTTCCTCATAGCTAAAACACTCGTGGTCGGTACTGATGCCTGCAGCAATATATCGCTGAGCCTCCTCTCCTCTCAAACCAGGTGCATGACCATCAATGACCTTACCTAATCGCTTGGCGATGGCTAGCTTGGCCATGACTTCTTGATCTTCAAACAAGACCCCTGGATAGTTCATCATTTCTGAGAGATAGCGAATCTCTGGTCTTTGGAGCAATTGCTCAATTCCGTCTACATCAATGCGAGCGCCAGCGGTTTCAAAATTGGTGGCTGGTACACAGGAAGGGGCACCAAAATTGAATTTGAAGGGCACCTTTTTCCCATTTTCAATCATAAAATCTACCCCTTCAACCCCCATAACATTGGCAATTTCATGTGGATCAGAAACCGTAGCTACCATCCCATGCACAACAGCCAGACGAGCAAATTCAGAGGGAATGAGCATCGAACTTTCAATATGTACGTGGGCATCTACAAAACCTGGTAAGAGGTAGCGATCAGTGCTCCCCATCAGCGGGCGAATGGCTTCAATGCGTCCATCCGTGAATTGGACTTCTCCAAAATAAATTTTGCGATTGAATAGGTCGACGATATTGGCTTGAATGCTGGGCATAGCTTAAAATACAGAAAACCTACTATTTTCCACAGAAAAGCGCGTAATTTGAGTTTGTTCTGGATATCTTGTCTGGATACGATAGAAGGGCTCTTCGAATATGGACATCAACGCTTTTTTTCAACAAGAACTTTTCAATATACTGGAGCATAGTTTTACCGTTGGTCACATCACGGCCTTGGTCCTGTTCTTGATAACGATGGGCGTAGCTTACTGGGTGATCCTAAAACGCTTGATGCCCGCCTATTTTTCTAGGGAAAAAGTAAGGACCGAAAACCAAGGGCGAGTTTTACAGATCATTCGCTATATTTTTTATTTGATGGTATTGATTGGGGGCGTTTGGACTTTGGGATTCGACTATGTGCTCTACGAAACCATCAATGTGACCATACGAATTACAACCCTGCTTCAGGCGCTGCTGATCCTCCAATTGGCCCGTCTGATGGATTGGATCATCTCCAAAGTACTGATCTATAATTATTACCGTAGCCGCTTTCCAGAGGAGAGTGACCTAGAGCAGAAGATTGCAGAAAATAAGCTGGAAAGTAGGGCGAGTCGCAACGTACAGTACACCGTCTATGTATTGGCTATTATTTTGATCTTACAGAGTTTTGAACTGGACTATACCCTAGTCCCTTTTCAGAATTATGACTTTAAGATTTCCAATATTTTCATTGCCATTCTGATCTTTTTGATTGCGCAGTTACTCGCTTGGATACTGACGCAATTGATATTGTATTCCTATTATAAACGCCAAGAGGTCGATCAGGGCTCCCGCTATGCCGTCAATCAATTACTGACTTATGTTATCTATGTAATGGCCACTTTTATGGCGATGGATAGTGTGGGCATCAAAATGACGGTTATCTGGGGGGGAGCGGCCGCTTTATTGGTTGGTGTGGGTTTGGGTTTGCAGCAGACCTTTAATGACCTTTTTTCTGGTATTATCCTTTTGTTTGAACGTTCTGTAGAGGTGGGGGATATTGTGGAAATCAATGGCTTGATTGGTACAGTGCGGTCCATCAATTTGCGAACCTCCCTAGTGGAAACGCGGGCAGGTGTGGCCGTGATTGTCCCCAATTCCAAACTCATCACGGATAATGTAATCAATTGGAGTCATGCTGATGATAAAATCCGCTTTTTTCTTGGAGTTGGAGTGGCCTATGGCTCAGATACTGCGCTTGTTAAAAAGCTCCTACTATTGGTCGCCAAGGACAATCAATTGGTATTGAGCTACCCCGCTCCCATCGTTCGCTTTACCAATTTTGGCGATTCGTCGCTAGATTTTGAGCTACACTTCTGGTCCAAAAACTACATCATCATTGAGGACATCAAAAGCGACCTGCGCTTTGAAATTGATCGAGCCTTCCGCGAAAATGACATCGTCATCCCCTTCCCCCAAAGAGATGTTTGGCTAAGGAAGTAGTCGCTTGATACGAGCGTGCTCAGTGGTCTTTTCTGGCTTGGTGGCACAACCCAGGGCCTTGGCTTTCTTCTCTATTTCTGCTACTCTGTTGTTAGGATTAGGATGGGTACTGAAAAACTCAGGTATACCGCCTGAACCTCGTGTGGAAATCTTGCGGAAAAAACCTGCTGCACCAGTTGGATTATAACCAGTTTCGCAGAGATAGATAACTGAATATTCGTCTGATTCTGACTCATGTGCTCGACTAAACTTCAGGCTGAGCAACCCTTGTACAATCTGTTTGATTGCGGCACGTTGACCCAAGGCGGCTTCAGCCAAAAGGGCTAGACCAACAGTTTTGGTCATCTGCTTGGTAGAGTGGCGACGGTCAGAGTGGGCAATTTCGTGTCCCATTACCCCAGCTAATTGATCTTCGGAATCCAAATATTTGATCAAGCCCGTGTAAACATAAATGTAGCCACCTGGCGTAGCGAAGGCATTCAGGGTATTGGGGTCATCAATAATCTTGACCTGCCATTTGAACTTATCGCGGTATTGGACTTTGCTAGAATTGAGAATCCTATTGGTCATATTTCGGATATAGCGGTAAACCTCTTCGTTGCCCTGTTCTCTTAAAATAGGGAATTGAGAAGGATCACTTTCAATTTCATTACTCACTTGTTCTCCTAAGCGGACATCGTCATCTACTGGAAATAGATTGAGGTTATTAAATCCTTTTTTTGTTGCGTCACAACCAGAATAACAAAGGCCAATACAAAGCAATAAAAGGAAGGCTATTTTTGAATTGTGCATAGGAATCGATTTTGCTTTTTGACGAAAAATTCGTTGGCACAAATATAATCATTTGTCATATTGCCTTAGCAATTATGTCCCTATTAACGCCTAGGTCTTCTCCAAAAGCTTAATGAAAACCAACTTTAATTCTTTTTTAAGTAAAGTAATATACAGCTCCTTTACAGTAGTGATTGGAAAAGCTATAGCGTCGCACCCATCCCTAAGGCAATGTACTCCGCACGTACATAATGCGACTTCAGATAGATACCAAAGTACAATTGGGTTTTGGGTTTGCCCCAAGGAGGCAGGTAAAAGCGAGTGGATAGCTTATTGTAAATAGGAGCGTCAACGAGAAAGGAATTGCGACTGATATAGGCGCCTATTTGGAGCGTAATACCTACTGGACCAAACAAAAATTCATCAGAAACATAGAGCATATATCGAGAGGCCCTTCGCCGTGCTTCCCGCTCAGAGCCAAAGTCATAGGTGTGCAAACCAAATTCAAATATGGCCTTTTTGTACTCATACTCCACCCCAAAGCCCAATCGGTTGACCTTATTTAGGGAATACAAGGCACCTACTGAAGCGATGTAGATTGGAAAACGAGGTCCTCCAATACTGATAAATTCCTGAAAGGCGAGGTCCATATGCACATTCAGCCCCCAGCGTTTATCAGGTTTTCGGTCAATTTCTACTTGTTTATCAGGAAGGGAAGTGGTATTGGGATGGTATTGAATACCCAACATTACTGCGGGGACATTCAGCCCAAAATTGGGTAGCTGAGCAGCGCCATTGGAAAAGTGGACAAAGCTGATTCCCGCTTTCAAAGACAGTTGCTGCTGTAGGCGATAATAAGCACTAAAACGAAAAGAGGTGATGTTGTTTAAATTGGAACCAATGGCATTATTTAGGGTATTTTCCACACGGTCAAAATGCTGATCTAGCCAGGCGATGCCCGTACCTACAAAAAAGTCGATATGGTATCGCTCCTTTCGGGTGATGTTTATCTTTAGATTGGGCAGTAGTCCATAGGCATTACCCAAAATATCGCGATCACCAAAATTGTAGTACAAAAAACTAAGCCCGAAGGCAGGATAGCCTTGTAAGACCTGCCAATCGCGGCGGCCCTCCATCTGCTTGTGAATATTGACATCCAAACCATAACTGACGGAAGGCAAGTTAAAAGTGAGCTTGGGGGTATGTTTAATGATTTTTCCAACATGGCTGGATACATCGACTTGCCAATTCTTCAAGCCTTGTGCCTCCAGGGCACTCCCCATTGTTAGCCATAAATAAAAAAGGCAACCGTATAATCGCAGCAAATTAATCATCTATAAGAGCTAAACGATCTAGAAAGCGAATGGTGGCTTGCATATCCAGATAGAGTTGTCGGTCGGTTTCCAAAAAGGTGACTTCTTTTCTGTAGTCCTGCAATAGTTTTTCCAATCTGGGCGAAGTTTTCTTTGGGCGCCGAAAATCCATAGCTTGGGCGGCGGTTAGTAGCTCGATCGCTAAAATGCTTTTTAGATTATTGACCACTCGGTAAGCTTTGGTAGCGGCATTGGCAGCCATACTGACGTGGTCTTCCTGGCCATTGCTCGACACAATTGAGTCAACGGAAGCGGGATGACAAAGCTGTTTGTTTTGACTGACAATGGAAGCAGCGGTGTATTGGGGGATCATTAAACCAGAGTACAACCCAGGCTTGGTACTTAGAAAAGGAGGTAGTCCTCGCTGTCCAGAGATCAATTGATAGGTACGCCGTTCAGAAATACTCCCCAATTCGGCCAGTGCAATGGCCAGGTAATCCAAAACCAACGCAGTGGGTTGGGCATGGAAATTTCCACCAGAAATAATGGCATCTTCTTCTGGGAAAAGATTGGGATTATCAGTTACTGAGTTGATTTCTGTGAGCAGTACAGATTCAATATGATCAATGGCTTGCCAACTGGCTCCATGTACTTGAGGAACACATCGAAAGGCATAAGGATCTTGTACATTTTCTTTTTCACCATGTGCCATTTGACTGCCTGCGATGATCTGGCGAATAAAATGGGCAACCGCTTTTTGTCCGCTGTGGGGACGAATTTCGTGAAGGCGATGATCAAAAGGAGCTAAATGACAGTCAAATGCTTCCAGCGATAAGGCGGCAATTAGATTGGCTTGTTGCAGTAGGCGACGGGACTGAATCAGGCACCAGGCGCCATAGGCAGCAGAAAATTGAGTCCCGTTGATCAGTGCTAGCCCTTCTTTTGAAACCAAATTAAACTCCTGCCAAGGCCATTGCTGCTTAACCTCCTCTACCTTAGAGCGGACTCCTTTTATCCGCACCTCTCCTAGCCCCACAAGCGGCAGTGCCATATGAGCCAAAGGCGATAAGTCGCCTGAAGCGCCCAAGGAACCTTGTTGATAAATAATGGGTAGGATATCGTTATTGTAGAAATAAATCAACTTTTCGATGGTTTCCAGACGAATGGCGGAATGGCCGTGTGCAAGACTTTGTATCTTTAGAAAAAGCATAAGCCGAACGACATCAGCAGGCACTTCCTCCCCCAGACCACAGGCATGGGATTGTACCAGTTTTTGTTGGAGCTTAGTGATTTCGGAATCCGATATTCGAATATTACAAAGGGCTCCAAAACCCGTATTGATTCCATAAAAAAGGGCTTCAGATGTTTGTAGCTTTTGTTCTAGATAGGCCCTACATGTATTAATTTTGGAGATACATTCGGGGTCGAGTTGGATTTTATCTCCTCGTTTGAGCAGACGAGCCAGGGCAGTAAAATCCAGGGCTTGGTTGTGGATGGCATATACCGATGACATGGGCGGTAAAACTTGGTTCTATTGGCAAATGCAGGCAAATATCAGAAAATATCGTTAAAACCTTTAACCTCGCCGTTAAACATAAGTTAAAGACAAGGATTATATTCACAATAGTGATGCATAAATCGCTATAATTTAGGCTATTAGCTATTTTTTGTCAATAGGGGCTTTTATTTTAAGGTAACTTTTTGCCTTTTGCCCTAGTCTAAAAGACAAGAATGATTACAATAAAATTGTATTTTTGACGGTCTTAAAAGTGGCCGCTTATACAAGCGACAATCAGTAGTATAAAAAACCAAATTCAGAACATCATAACGATTAAAAAATGGGAAAGAAACTATTTTTTGCATTGGCCATGGTAGGCTTTATGGCCTTTACTGCCAATGCACAACGCATCGCCTATGTCGATATCAATGAAATCCTGGAAAGCATGAAAGAGTATAAGTCTGCTCAAAAGGAATTAGATGATCTAGCCGCTCGCTGGCGTCGTCAAATTTCTGAAGAGTACGATAAGATCAAAGGCTTGTACAATCGCTATCAGGCAGAGCAGGTCTTGCTCAGTGACGAAGTACGTCGTCAAAAGGAAGAAGAAATCACCAATAAGGAAAAACAAGTTCGCCAAATGCAAAAAGATAAATTCGGTCCTGAAGGCGCCTTGTTTAAAAAACGTCAGGAATTGGTTCGGCCCATTCAAGAACGCGTTTATGCCACTATTGAAGAGTTTGCCAATAATAAAGGCTATGATTTTATCTTTGATAAAAGTGGCAATGCTGGAATGATCTATTCCAACGAACGCCACGACAAGACCGATGACATCAAAAAGAAACTGGGTATTGAATAGAATGGCTTAGTATAAAAACCCAGCAAAATAGCGCTTGAAAAACACGAAAAAAGCGTAATTTCGTGGCTGGTAAGAATCCAAGGCCGCTTTATTTGAAAATTTAAAATGAAAAAGATGAAGAAATTCGTTCAGATCGGCATACTGCTTATTGCATTCGTGGGAATGTCAACAGTTATGCAGGCACAGAAGTTCGGCTATATGAACTCTCAGGCTATTCTCGCTGAAATGGCAGAGGTTAAGCAAATGCAAGCCAATCTGCAAGCATTGTCGACACAATTGCAAAAGAAAGGACAAGGTATGGTTGAGGCCTACAGAAAGCAAGAAGAAGAAGCTGTGGGTAAAAAGGAGAGAGGCGAACTATCTCCATTAGACGAAGAAAACTTGCTCAAGGACTTGCAGGTAAAACAAGAAGAAATTCTGGCTTTTGAAAAAGATATGCAATCGCAACTAGCTAAAAAAGAACAAACACTGTTGGAGCCCATCTTGGAGCGTATCAACAAAGCCATTGAGGCAGTAGCTGCAGAAAATGGCTTCCAGATGATTTTTGATGCTAGTGCAGGTATCTTACTCTACGCTGATGAGACATCAGATGTGAGTAACCTGGTGAAGTCGAAGCTCGGTATATAAATACCTTCAAGCCCTACATTGGACAAACTTCAACAACAGAAAAGACCTATTGGAGTTTTTGACTCTGGCATTGGCGGCCTTACGGTCGCCAATGCTATTAGTAGGCAGCTCCCCGAGGAACAGTTGATCTATTTTGGCGATACCGCTCATCTCCCCTATGGCGATAAATCTGCCGATGCCATCCGATATTACTGTTTACAAATTGCTCGCTTCTTGCTCGATCAGCAATGCAAAATGATTGTCATTGCTTGCAATTCCGCCTCTTCTGCCGCTTATCACGTCTTGCTCGACTTTTTTAAAACAGATGCTCTTTTTGTCAATGTTGTTGATCCGCTAGTTGAGGTAGTTGGGGATAGAGACTTTAAAAAGGTAGGCGTCATCGCAACCAAGGCCACCATCAGTTCTTCTATCTATCAGCGCAAACTTCGAGAGCAGGACCCCTCGCTAGAGGTTGGTGCATTGGCTACTCCTTTACTGACCCCCATGATTGAAGAGGGCTATTTTGATAATACCATTAGTCAGGTCATCATTCAGAATTATCTAAATGATCCAGTCTTACAGGATATTGATGCACTGTTATTGGCCTGTACGCATTATCCGCTGATCAGAGGCAGTATTGAAGCCTATTATAAAAAACCACTGGATATTTTTGATTCTATTGATGTGGTGGCCAAGGTGGTTGAGGACAAATTGGCAGCTCGGGATTTGCTTAGCCCAAAACGCGAGATGCCCCATCGGTTTTATGTATCTGATTACACCAAAGCGTTTGAAGAAACGACTGCGCTATTCTACCCTTCCCAAATAGCACTTGAGCAGCGCTCTATCTGGTAGATTTACTTCAAGCAAAGCAATCTGGAGCTAGATCAAATCCTACCTCGAGTGCAGGCTAGGCACATAGTGTCTCCAAAGGCAATTCTATACCTGAAAAATAATAACAATTAATTTTCATATCCTCCTTAGGGGGCTTCCATTACAACTGCTTTTTTCTTATCTTTCGAACACATATGTGGTTAAAGAAAATGTAGCGTAAAAAAGCCATTTTCAATCTAGTGCATATGCTTGTGAAGTAGCTAATTGAAGAGCATTCCTCTCTTTTTTAGCCTTCTTACCTAATAAAAAAAGCAGTGCGAGATAGCGTATACACAGAAATCCACCAGCCCGAATATTTATCTCCAGTATCCTTAGATACTTATTTAGAACAGGGTTGGTTTAGGATGGGACAGATGATTTTTACTTGCCACTTTTTGTGTTTCCACAATCAGCTCTACTCGGCTATTTGGACGCGCTTGGCACTTAACGGCTATGGCTTTTCAAAGCGGCAGCGCAAGCTGCTCAGTCGAAATAAGTGTCGATTTGTAACAAAAGTGCGTCCTGCCATTTTCAATCAGGAAAAGGAAGAGCTCTATCAGAAGCATTGTCACCGTTTTGAGGGCTATGTCGCCCGTACCTTGGAAGAATCGCTATTTGGCGACTCGAATATTAACATCTACAATACCTATGAAGTCGCTGTTTTTGATGGTGACCGCTTGGTGGCTGTCAGCTTTTTTGATGTTGGAGCCAGTAGTTTGGCAAGTATTATGGGCTTATACGATCCTGACTATGCTCGCCATAGTCTTGGTTATTACACCATGCTTATTGAAATCCTATTTGGGATACAGCACAATATGCAATTTTACTATCCAGGTTATGTGGTGCCAGGCTATGAGCGATTTGACTATAAGTTGCGGATTGGAGCGATGGATTACTATGAGTATGAATCTCGTGAATGGATACCTTATAAAGGGATAGATACCGATCAGCTTCCAGCCGAGCGCATGGTGCAGGCTTTATCAGAATTACAGGATGCATTGGATGCTGCCAAGGTGCCAAGTCGTTTGCTTTTGTATCCACTTTATGATAAAAAGCTGTTTGGACTAAAACAAGAAGAATCAGTCCGCAACCCTCTACTTCTAGTCATTGACTCGCGAGAAGATCAGCATAAGTGGATCATTGCTGAGTACGAATTATCGACTAAGCAATTTCGAATTAGCGAGGTGCATCGCATAGAAGAAGCCTCGCTATTGATCTACCAATTGTTTAAGGATTACGATTTGAACAAGAGCTGTCTCAATTTCTTGGTTCGCGAACAAACACTATTTAATGCAGACGTTGCTCAACAAGTCACTCAGCAGATCAAAAGACTTCGCGTTTCTGGTTCAAGTTTTTAATGGAAGCCTCCCTAAAAAACGTCTGAAGAGAGCGTTTGCTCAAAATGAATCATCACGTCAAATAGTTTGGTCAGTTGAATATCGGTATAGTAAAAACTCGGATTGCCGTTGTACAAGCTGCCAATAGATAGAAAACCTTGTTGGTCGGAAAGCCAATCTTTTAAGACGCTGTCATTGGGTAACTGATCAAGTAGAAGGATGAAATTGTCTTGCTCTGAAAGGTGAAAGAGTTGATTGATCGATTGATTCTTTGGCGCCTCCTCAATAAAAAAGCTACGGATACCAGCACTGGGAGCTGTAGAATTGAAATAACCCGTTGAAAAACTAAAGCCAACAACTTGGTAATCTTCGTCAAAACGCTCCTTTAGCCATTTGCCCATCGCACCATAGGAATCGAAATCAGCCATATGAAAGTTGTGGGCCCATAGCGCCATGGATTCCCCTTCGCCAAGGTAATCGAGCAGCCACCCTGTATTTTCTGCCATGTACAAATCCCGATAGTTAAAACTCCGATCTGTCTGATACTGGAACAGGACATCTTGAGTCTGGACAATGGTTCTGGCTAGTTGGATCAGCAAAGCGTGTTCTTGAGCAGAGAAAAAGGCGCTCAGTTCTGTTTCTCTATCTTGCACCAGTTGATAAACTGAATCAACGTCTTGCTTAATCCCCAGGGTATCATTGGGTTCATTAGTATAAAAATCATAATCCAGTTGGCGATAATATTTGAGCAGCTCGTCTACTTCTTGGGCGAAATCTGCATCGTAGGGTTCAAGCCTTTCAACAAGTAGGCGAGCATTATACCTTGGAAATTGGACATCAAAACCGTAAAAGCTCAGGTGTTCTTCATCAGGTTTAGCATCATTATAGCTGCGCATCCATTCCAATAGTTGGCGAACTTCCTCCGTTCGCCAAACCCAGAAAATCATCTTTTCCCTCATCAAGTCAGCCAAATTATCATTCAAGCGACCATGCACATAATCATTAAAAATCAGGGCTTCCGCAAAATCCATCTCAAAGGCAATCGTTCGATAATTGTGTTGTTCGACGAGGTATTGAAACAGCCGATGTTTCATTTGAAAAAACTCCTTGGTGCCATGTGTGGCTTCTCCCATTCCCACGATACGAGCTTTGGCTACCTCATCGAGCGCTCTTAAAGACTCATCTGGGATATTTAATGCCTGGGAGGCGATGGGATGGGCTTCTGTTTGGAGTTCACTCAGCATCGCCTGATAGTTGGCTGGAAGGCTGGGAGCGGGTGCTTCCTCTTCTTTTTGACAGGCACTAAATAATAATATACAGCTACAGATGCTTAGCAATAAGGTTCTCATGGCTGGAGGTTCATCAATTTAGGATAAGGGCTTAGAAATTTACGAAAATAGCAAAGGCTTCAAGCAACGCTAGCCGACAATAACGATATTTTAACAAGCCAATTTTTGAGAAATGGCGCGAATATGCTCGATCAAGGTCTCAAAGTCAGCTTTACTCGTAAAGGGATTCATCACGCTCACCCTTAGAAAAAGTCCTTTTTTTAGACGGGTTTGTACAATATAGAAAGTACCTTCTTCTATGAGTTTTGAACGAATCTGGGCATTCCAATCGTCTAGCGAATAGTTGCCCCTTTCCGAGCCCAAATAGCGAAAGCACAAAATATTGGCCTCTGGAAAAGTCGCTATTTCAAAATCCGTCTCTTCCTCTAATAATCTGGCAAATTGGCGAGCTGATTGATAAAGCTTGCTTACAAACTCGTCAAACAGCTCTGTCCCATAAGTTCTCAACAAGGTATAAAACTTCACACTCATCATATACTTGGTACATTCAAAAGTGCGGCGGGCGAGATTATACCATTCCGCTTGGTCGTTCTGCTCAAAAAGATATTGGGCCTTTTGTGTGAAAGTGCGATAGGATTGTTGACCATTTCGAAAGATCAGCGCAGTTGCCAAGGCGGGAGTCATCAGCATTTTATGCAAATCCATAGCGACCGAATCCGCTTTTTCAATACCCTTGATGAGCGATCGAAAACTAGGGGCAAAGGCGACCGCTGCTCCGTGGGCACCATCGACGTGAAACCACAATTGCTTCGTCTGACAAAAGGTGGCAATGGCTTCTAAATCATCATAAGCTCCTGTAGAGGTAGAGCAAGCAGAACCAACAATGGCAATAACTTTCTTCCCCTCCTGCTGTGCTTGTTGGTAATAGTGATCCAGTAAGTCAGTCCGCATCTGATAGCGTTCATTGGCAGGGATGCGAATGATGCCCCCTTCGCCCCAACCCATAATTCTAACGGCTCGGTC
>JBCBDH010000131.1:0-11654 GCA_038529855.1 Bacteroidota bacterium
CTTTTTCTGATCTCGAGTTTATCCGCCCAAACCCAACCTAGTCTCAACTTAGACTATGTATCAGATTATCAGTACACTGAACCGCTCAGCGATGTTTGGGGTTATGTCGATCAGGCAACAGGTACAGAATACGCCATTGTGGGTTTACAAAACGGCACCTCTGTTATCAGCCTGGCCGATCCAGAAAATCCAGTAGAAGTAGGTTATTATGAAGGCCCAAGTTCCACTTGGCGCGACATTAAGACCTATGGCACTTTTGCTTATGTGACCAATGAGACTGCTCAGGGTCTAGCGGTCATTGATCTATCTGATCTACCCAATGGAATCAGTGGTTTTGATTGGACACCTGATCTTGGTGGACAGGGCGGTTTGAATTCATGTCATAATATCTATATCGACGAAGATACAGGTGTGGCTTTCTTGGCAGGCTGTAATCTGAATAGTGGCGGTTTGATTTTAGTGGATGTCAAGACCAACCCTGGACAGCCTGAATTTATCAGTTTTGCCCCCAATACCTATTCCCACGATGTATATACAAGGGGTAATCTCATGTACAGCTCAGAAATCAACATTGGTCGTTTAGCGATTTACGACATTACAGACCCACAGAATATTAGTTTGGTCAATACGCAGTTTACCCCTTCCTTATTTACCCATAATGCTTGGTTATCTGATGATGGTAATGTCGTCTACACCACAGATGAACGCGGCAGTGCGCCAGTGGCTTCTTACGATATTTCCAACCTCAATGATATTGAGCTATTGGACGAATACCGCCCTTATGCGACCTTGGGAGAAGGGGTAATTCCGCATAATGTTCACGTCTGGAAAGACTTTTTGATCGTTTCTTATTACACTGATGGCTGCATCATCATAGATGCCAATCGTCCAGAGAATTTAGTAGAGGTGGGTAATTTTGACAGCTTCATTCCTGCTTCTACTGGATTTGAAGGGGTTTGGGGAGCTTATCCATTCTTACCCTCTGAATTGGTCTTAGCCTCAGATATTGGCAATGGTTTATTTGTCCTTAGACCCAATTATGTTCGGGCTTGCTATTTGGAAGGTACGATACGGGATGCCAGTAATGGAAATACCCTTGCCGCCGCCCAAGTCGTGGTTGATGATACGGACATTTTTGAATTGTCCAGCGCCGCGGGAGATTATAAGACTGGCTCACCAACGGCGGGAACCTATACCGCCCGCGTCTTTGTACCTGGTTATGAAGAAGGCATCCAGGAGGTAGAGCTGGAAAATGGCATGGTTACGATTGCTGATTTTGAATTGAATCCACTCCCCTCTTTCTCAATGGGTGGTACGGTGCTCGATAAGGATACAGGAGAGCCAGTTGATTCTGCGATTGTCCACATTGCCAATAACCTTTTTGAGTACGATGTAGTCACTAGCGAAGAAGGGACCTTTAGCTTCCCTATTTTCTATGAAGGAGAATATGATGTAGTCGTTGGAAAGTGGGGTTATAGGACCAATGTCTTGCTTCCTCAAAATTTTAATGAAAGCTTTAATGACATTACGATAGAAATCGAAGAGGGCCTAGAAGATATCTTCTCTTTGGACCTTGGTTGGGAGGTACAAAACAATACCTTCCAGGGAGGATGGGATCGCGGTGAGCCTATTGGGGTATTTGTCTCTCAGGCTGGCGGGTTTATTACCCCAGAGATGGACGTAGAGGAAGATGATGGCAATGATTGCTATGTAACTGGAAATATAGATGATGTCTTTAATGGTGTATTAATTGGAGGGTCTTCTACTCTGCGATCGCCTAAATTTGACCTGAGCACTTATAGCGATCCCTATCTGAGCTATTATACCTGGTATCTCAACATTTCCACGAGTGGAGCGGGTGTTGGAGATGATCCCTTCTTTGTCATCCTAAACAATGGTTTTGATGAACAATTTGTCGAAATCATCGAATATGATCCTGCGAATGCTTTGGCCTGGAATTACTCTGAAATTCGCGTTAGGGATTTTATGGAGCCCACGGCGAATATGCAAATTCGCTTCCTGGCCAACTCTCCTGATTTTGAACATGCCATTGAATCTGCGGTAGATTATTTCCAGGCTTGGGATGCGGGTCCAGTATCTACGGATCAAGTTGATCCACTAGCGGCCAAGTTATCTGTAGCCCCCAATCCAAGTACGAGTGCTTTTGAATTGAATTATCAATTGGAAGCCGCAGAAGACGCACAACTAGTGGTGTACAATGTGATTGGTCAACAAATATTGCAGATAGAATTGGACGATTTGCAGGGAACCGTCCGTTTTGGTGGAACCTTCAAAGAAGGTGTTTATATGGTCCAATTACAGGATGGTCAACGCGTAACAAAGACCTTAAAAGTGATCAAGCAATAAGTTTTTTTATCCTTTAAAAAAAACGGAGTGGCCAGTGGTCACTCCGTTTTTGTTTGATCTATTCCTGATAAATCATTACAGCTCTTCCCTCTGGTTTGACATAGCCCCTATACATCCCAGGCGTATTAAAGGGTAGCGAAACATTGCCCAAATGATCAACGGCAATCAATCCCCCTGAGCCACCAGCTTCCTTTAATTTTTCATTCACGACCTGGCGAGCAGCTTTATCCAGCGACAAGCCTTTGTATTCCATTAAGGCAGAAACATCGTAGGCTACGGCATAGCGAATAAAAAACTCGCCATGTCCAGTACAGGAGATCGCACAGGTCTTATTATTGGCATAAGTACCTGCTCCAATGATGGGAGAATCTCCAATTCGATTGAATCGCTTATTGGTCATGCCGCCAGTAGAGGTTCCAGCAGCTAAATTTCCCGCCTTATCAAGCGCCACGGCACCAACAGTTCCGTATTTGAATGGGCTGTCAATTTCATCCATATAGCCCGTATCTTCTTTTTCCTTGGCTTTGGCCTTTTGAAGCGACTCCCAGCGAGCGGGTGTATGGAAATAGCTGGGCTCAACAATTTCGATTCCCTGCTCACGCGCAAATTCATCAGCTCCTTTACCCGTAAGCAGTACATGCTCAGAGCGCTCCATCACCGCCCGTGCCGCTAGGATGGGATTCTTCACTGTTTTTACCCCCCCTACTGCTCCCGCATTACGGCTCGCCCCATCCATGATGGAAGCATCCAATTCATTTTCGCCAGCATTGGTAAAAACGGCCCCTTTTCCCGCATTAAAATAAGGGCTGTTTTCCAAAACCATAATGGTTTGCTCGATAGCATCCAAACTGCTACCGCCCTCTTTGAGTATCTTTTCGCCCACACTCAGGGCTTCGTTCATCACCTTTCTAATGGCTTCTTCCTTTTCTGCTGTCATGTTCTTTTTTAGAATCGTTCCAGCACCACCGTGAATGGCCATGGCATAATCCGCTTGGGTAGTCGTCTCCTTGACTAGGGTTGTTTTCATAGGATCAGCCGTATTTTGGGTTGAGCAAGCATACAGTAAGGTGAGCAAGAGTAAGATCGAAGAAAAAGCTGGAAATAAACGCATAAATAGGGTATTAATGGAATTAGGTGATGTATAAATGTAGTTAATTAATTTCATACCTTTGTGCTCGCTTTCCATCAAATAAAACCATCCAAAATCATCGTGGGCCCAATGGCCTATTCCCAGGTCTGCTTGCAACCAATTGATGTTTGTAGACGTAAGGATAGTTTATTCGTCCGTTAAGGACCCTAAAAATAGTCAATATGAAAATTTTAGTCATTGGTGGTGGAAATATGGGGATGTGTTATGCCCAAAGCTTTTTACGCTCTCACATCACCTCTAAGGAAGATATGATGATCCTGGAGCGCTCTCCAGAGAAAGCCAACGAACTGGCCAAGAAAGACATTGGAACGGTCTATGGCCGACCAGAAGAGTGCATCAATAAGGCAGATTTAGTCATTCTAGCGGTCAAACCCCAGGACTCCCCTGCCCTATTTGACAGCCTCCGCCCACTGATCGACCCTCAGCAAGTATTTGTTTCCATTATGGCGGGGGTAAAAATAGATACGATCATGGAATCGCTTGGGGTCCGCAAGGTCATTCGAGCCATGCCCAACCTCCCCGCTCAAACGGGTATGGGTATGACCGCTTTCACCTCTTCAGATGAAGTAACGCGAATAGAATTGGTTATGGTCCAAAATCTGATCAATACCACGGGCAAAACCATCTATGTAGAAACAGAGCAGTCTATTGACGCAGCTACGGCTATTTCTGGATCTGGCCCAGCCTATGTCTTTTACTTTATGGATGCGATGATGAAAGCGGCCAAAAGCATGGGTTTTTCAGAATCTCAAGCTGAATTACTGGTTAGCCAGACATTTAAAGGCGCCACTGATCTCTATCGCAAATCCGACCTCAGTTGTCAGGAGTGGATCAAGAAGGTATCTTCCCGAGGTGGAACGACGGAAGCCGCTATGCATTCCTTTATGGAGAATCGAGTACACAAAGACATCATAGAAGGCGCTGAGGCAGCCCTCAATCGAGCTGTGGAGCTAGGCAAAAAGAAAAGCAGTGCAGAGGTAAAATAAATGCTTTGTCAACTTAGATCAAAACTAAGTTGTCTATCTTTACAGTTATAATTATTGGGAAATAGTTTGGACCTATCCCAAATCACTTCCCGATCAATTCATCATGCATAATCAAATCCGACCATGAAAAAGTTTTTTCTGAATACTATTATGATCCTAGCCGTAGCCCTTGTTTTTATCGCCTGTGGTCATAGCCACAGCCACGGAGAAGGAGGCCATACTCACGGTGATGAGGCTCAAGTCGATCAATCTGGTCCCGAATTTACTTCTGCTTATATCTGTCCAATGTACTGCAAAGGCAGTGGAAGTGATAAGGCTGGAAAATGCCCTACTTGCGAAATGGCTTATGTCGTTAATAAGAAAGCCAAGAAAGGACATGATCACAGCGGACACGACCATAGCGGGCATGATCACAGTGGACATGACCATAGTGGACATGATCATAGTGGGCATGACCATAGTGGGCATAATCACTAGCTAAATAGCCTTAGTTACCTTATACTTTACTGAACTACAAGAGATACTATTTAGGTATTTACGAGATACTTTATAACAGAAAATAATTATTCTGGCTATCCCGCAATTGTCGGAGTGACGGCGAGTCACTCCGACAAGGCCAGCCCAATGGCTTGAACTTCCCCCTCATTTTTTGTAACTTTATGTTGAAACTAATTACGCAAAATAGTTACACACTATGGATATCGCTTTCCTCCTCTTAGGCATCACCATCGGCGCCTTATCCACTTGGTTTATTGCCAAATACCATTTTTCCGCCTCCAAACAACACCTGACCCATGATGAGGTGCAGGAGCGCTATGTCCTCAAGGAATTGCACCAACAGCTGCAAAGACAATTAGATGTACAAAAGGATGACCTGATGGAAAAGGACCAAGAAAATCGCCAAATGGGCCAGCTGCTTTCTGCTCGCGATCAAGAAGTTCGACATCTAAAAGAAAGACAGGAAGAACATCAGCAAGAGCTCAATCAGATGCATCAGCAGTTTAAGCTGGAATTTGAACATATTGCCAATCGGCTATTGGAGGAGAAAAGCCAGAAGTTTACCCAACAAAATCAACGACAGCTCAACGAACTACTAGACCCCCTCAAAGATCGAATCAAGGAATTTGAATCGGGCATTGAAAAACGCTATCTCGATGAGACACGCGATAAAGCTTCCCTGAAAAAAGAAATTGAGCAATTGCGGGCGCTTAACCAACAGCTTAGTCAAGATGCCCACAACCTCGTTGCTGCCCTCAAAGGAGAAAATAAAACACAAGGCGATTGGGGAGAATACCAACTGGAAATGCTCCTGCAACGGGCTGGTCTAGTCAAAAATATTCACTTCCTTACTCAGGCGTCTTTTAAGGATGGTAATGGACAAGATAAGCGCCCAGACTTTATCATCAACCTACCTGAAGAGCGGCATTTGATTATTGATTCTAAGGTTTCCCTGGTGGCTTATGAGCGCTATTTCAATAGCCAGGAGGAAGATCAGAAAAGTACTTATCTCAAAGCGCATATCGACAGTATCCGCAAGCATATACGCGATTTGGCCAGTAAAAACTATCCGCAGTTGTATCAAATCAATTCGCCTGACTATTTACTGCTTTTTGTACCTATCGAACCAGCCTTTACCACTGCTATTCACCAAGAGCCCAAATTATTTGTTGAAGCGCTGGATCGAAATATCGTTTTGGTTACTACCTCTACCCTACTAGCCACTATGCGCACTGTCTCTTACATTTGGAAACAAGAGAAACAGAAAAAGAGCGTCCTCGAAATTGCACGACAAAGTGGTTTGCTTTACGATAAATTCTGCAATTTTGTAGATGACCTCAAAACCATAGGGGCGCGTTTGGATAGTGCGCGAAATGCACATGATCTAGCCATGAACAAACTCGTTGACGCTCGCCGCTATGGTGATTCGCTGATAGGACGAGCGCAAAAGATCAAGGAGCTTGGGGCCAAATCCTCTAAATCTCTTCCCCGCGATTTAATCGATCAAGTTGATGCTTCAAAAAATGGCTTGGAATAATCCAAAATGACTAACTTGTAGCAAATGAACTTCTCCAAGACAGAGCCCACGGAGTATCGCAAACACTGTTGCTAGTGTGGCTTGTATTATTTTACCTTGGGATAAGTCCTAAGGAATTCTTTAGATTAAAAAATGAGCAACCATGACTTTCGAGCATTATCACCTTGTCATTGAAGAACACATCGCCACTGTTGAATTTGCCCGTCCAGAAAAAGCCAATTCACTCCATCGAGAAGCTTGGGAAGAACTCAAGGCTATTTTTGAATACCTCAATGATCTCGAAGATGCTCGCGTCATCATACTGGCTGGTCAAGGCAAGCACTTCTGCGCAGGAATTGATTTGGAACTGCTGATGTCTATTCATCAATTTAACCAGATCACTTGTGAAGGGAGAAAACGCGAGAAGATCAGACAGTTTATCATCGAATTACAAGACTGTATTAATGCCATTGAGAAGTGCCGCAAGCCAGTACTAGCAGCTGTTCACCGAGCTTGTGTGGGAGGAGGGGTGGATATTATCTCTACCTGTGATATGCGCTATTGTACAGAAGATGCTTTTTTTTCCATTAAAGAAATTGAGTTGGGCATGGTCGCTGATTTGGGTACTTTACAGAGATTACCCAAGATTATCGCTCCTGGAATTGCAGCAGAAATGGCTTATACTGGAAGAAAAGTAGGTGGACGAGAAGCCCAAGCAATTGGCTTGGTCAATCGATGCTATAAGGATAAAGAAGACATGATGATAGGCGTTCGGGAAGTAGCGGCGATGATTGCGACGAAGTCCCCCTTATCCATTCGAGGTACCAAAGAGATTCTTCTACACACTCGCGACCACGCTGTAGCTGATGGCTTAAACTATATGAGTACTTGGAATGCCGCCATGCTTTTATCTGAAGATCTGATGGAAGCTTTTCAGGCCAGCATGCAAAAAAGAGCGGCGACATTTAATGACTAAATACCTTCAAAGACTAAAACTAGCCCCTTGGATATTAAGCACCAAGTTGAATATTATCGCCAGCGAGCCAGGGAGTACGATCGGATTTATCAAAAGCCCGAGCGACAGTCTGATCTCCATGAGTTGCATGACTACCTAAAGACCTCCTTCAGCCAAAAATCCATTCTTGAAATTGCCTGTGGCACGGGTTATTGGACCCAAACCATCGCCCAAAAAGCGCAATCAATTTATGCTACAGACATCAATGAATCTATGCTCGAACTGGCCAAAGGCAGAGATTACACAAAAGCCACAATGCAGTTCCAATGCATTGATTATCGAGACTTACCTGCTCCTGCCTCCCCTTATGAAGGTCTTTTTTCTGGCTTCTTATGGTCGCACATCCCCAAAAGCGATTTAACATCATTTATAGCCATTATGCTAAAACAGGTACAAAGAGATGCCTCACTTATTTTTATTGACAATCAATACGTCGAAGGCAGCAGTACCCCTATTAGTCGCACAGACACCTATGGCAATACCTATCAAAAGCGAAGGCTGCAATTTGGCGAGCAGTTTGAGATCATAAAAAATTTTCCTTCACGAGAAGAAATCGAAGTGCTTCTACACAATTTTGAATGTGAGATAAATTGGAGAGGTTTGACTTATTATTGGATATTAGAGGTGGTGAAAAAGTAAATAGCTAGCTCAATTTATTTAGTACAGTTGTATTAAATATCTTGGTAAGATGCCGTTAGTCCCCCAATGAGTATAACTTGGTCTAATTTTACAAAACAACTTATGCCCATTCCTTGCATCAATCATTTATTTTTTATACTTTAATCCACATCTTCAATTGACAAATCTTTTTTTACGGTTAGGATCAGCGTATTTGTTACGCCCGAAACTGCTAGTCCTGTCTATTAAACCTGGAATTTACTTTCCTTACTTTTCGCTGAAGGTAAGCGTCATAAGGTAAATCTGATATTTAATATAGTTTAGCTGAAAAAATAATCAAATAACGGAAGCATGTAGACCATGATTCCAACTGCCCATTATTTGTATAATCTCTAACTTTTAATATAGCTCACCAACAAAACACCTGACTACTTTCGCCAATAGCGGTCGCCTATTGACATTAGATGGCTATGCTTATTTGTCTTTTAAACACTGTAAGTTACTGAACCAATGAGAGTTACACAATTCTACACTAAAGGGAATTTCCTTGTTCTATTCTTTTTATTGGTCATCTTTCAGAGCTATGCTCAAAGGGTGAGAAACATTCCACAACCGCAAGACTTGCCTAGTATTCAGGTCAATAAAATAGATGCGCCCATCCAATTGGATGGTCAACTGCTGGAAGCAGTTTGGTCAAGTGCTACACCTGCTCAGAATTTTCAGCAATATTTTCCATCTGATAGCACGGATGCTTTTGGTGATACGCACATTTATATGGCCTATGACAACAAAAATCTCTACATCGCCATAGAGTGTTTTACCAATGGTAACAATTTCGTCACTACCTCTCTCAGAAGAGATTATGACTTCCGCGGCAATGATAACATCACGCTGATGTTTGATACTTATCAGGATCAAACCAATGCCCTGGCTTTTGGAATCAATGCCTATGGGGTGAAAAGAGAAGCATTGGTTAGAAATGCTGGTCAGGGGCAGTGGGGAGGCTTTGATCTTTCCTGGGATAATAAATGGTCGGGCGTTGCTAAAATGCAGGACTCGAGTTGGACGGCAGAGATGATCATTCCTTTCAAGACCCTGCGTTTTAAGGAAGGCATGACGCAGTGGCGCTTTAATGCTTTTCGATACGATAGCCAATTAAACGAAATCACTTCCTGGATATCTATTCCCAGAAATCTTCAACTTTTTGATTTGGGTTTTATGGGGAATATGAATTGGGCAGCACCGCTCAATAAGCCAGGTAATAATGTTTCACTCATCCCTTATGCCTCTACCATCGTCTCAAGAGATTACAACGATCCAGATCAGACTGAAGCATCAGCTGGAATGGATATTGGCGGAGATGCCAAAATAGCCATAACTCCTGCCTTGCAATTAGACCTTACGGTCAATCCTGATTTTTCACAGGTGGAGGTAGATCGACAGGTCACCAATCTCCAGCGCTTTGAATTATTTTTCCCTGAGCGAAGACAGTTTTTTCTGGAAAATTCCGATCTGTTTAGCCACTTTAGTATTGGTGCCGTAACGCCTTTCTTTTCTCGTCGAATTGGACTATCCATTGATACGACAACTGGACAAAATATTCAGAATACCATTTTATATGGCGCCAGATTAAACGGTAAACTCAACGAAAGACTACGAGTTGGTTTACTCAATATGCAAACCGCTAAACAAGAAGAAAATGACTTACCTGGTTTTAACTACACCGTAGCGGCCATCGAACAACAGGTCTTTAGCCGATCCAGAGTAGCCGTTTCCTTTATCAATAAGCAAGCCATTAACTCAGACGATTTTGGAGAAACCTTTAATGATTATAACCGCGTATTCAGTGCAGAATATCGACTGGCCTCCGCGGATAATCGCTGGAAAGGCAAGCTCAATTATCAACGTTCCTTCTCTCCAAATATCGACGAGGCAGAAGACTCGCATTTCTTTTCTTTGATCTATCGAGAAAGGAGGTATCGCTTGGAGTGGACACAGTTTCATGTAGGGAATGGATTCAATGCTGAAACGGGTTTCGTGGCTAGAAAAGATTACTTTTTATACAGCCCTGAGGCAGCCATCTATTTCTTTCCCAAAAAACATTTCATCAGCCAACACGTCCTTAGTTTGGATTTGACTTTTATCCATAAGCTATCAGAAGGCAGTCCCTATATTGATGCTGGAGCACTTGAACAGTTTACCATACGACCAGCCTGGGATTTTCGATTTGTCAATTTCTCGCGTTTGTTGATTCGCCCTACTTATACAGAATTCACTCTTTTGGAAGATTTTGATCCCACTCGCTTGCAAGAGCCAGGGGTGGTATTGGATGCGGGGAAAAGAGTGAAGTTTGCCTTCTTGGATATGTTGTATCAATCAGATCGACGCAAGGTATTTAGTTTTAATGCCAGACCAAATGTAGGTCAGTTTTATACGGGATTCAGAGCGGGAATGCAGGGCGAGTTTACCTATCGCTATCAGCCATTGGGTTTTGTTTCTTTGAGTTATAACTACAACTATATTGACTTAGGGGGAGAATTTGAGGCAGTGGATACTTGGCTACTGGGTCCAAGGTTTGATTTGACTTTTACTAAAAATATCTTTTTGACCACCTTTGTCCAATACAATAATCAATTGGATAATCTAAACATCAATGCCCGATTCCAATGGAGATATCGACCAGCTTCTGATTTTTATCTGGTCTATACCGACAATTACGAAACTGAATTATTCAACAATTTTGGAAAAAGAAATCGGGCGATAGTTGCCAAGGTCACTTATTGGCTTAATTTGTAGGTTATTGATCACCTTCACTTTAAATCAAATGTCATCGATGAAGCAACTCCTATTAATTAGTGGTTTATTATTTACTTTTTTGATGCTCTTCCAAGCATTTTCAAATCAGCAAAATTCAGAAGAGCAAGATATAGGTTGGCAACTTGTTTTTAAAAATGATGCCAATGGAAAAAGTTTATATGGAGATAAGCAATTACTAATGGATGCAGTACGAAAAGGTTATCCCGTTAGGATTGGTTATGGACGCCAAAGACCCAATGATCCAAATATCTCAGTGGAGCATGTTGGTGATGCTGCCTTTCTAAGTATTACCAATAACCAAGAGGTCTTTGGACAAATCCCTATGATAATTGGACAGAAGCCCTTTCTAAATAATAACGATAGTATTCGAATTAATTTTCATGAACACAGACGCTGGGCGATGATTGCAGGAACCAATGGATATTCGGACCGTATGATGTTCGATGTACGCAAGGATTCTGTGCTCAGTCACCGCAGCAGATATGCCGCTTTTAGCTGGTATGTCTATTACAGTAAGTCCAGTGGGGCCGCTACTGAGAAGGTAGGGCCGCTATGGCAAAAGTAAGTAAGAAACAAAGATAACGGAAGATTTTGCGGGTTGGCATAACAAGGGACTTTAGTGACCAAGAGCACTAATTTTTCTGGTCATTGTATGGCCTGATCGCTTGTTTTGCTAGATGGGTAGTC
>JBCBDH010000132.1:0-11625 GCA_038529855.1 Bacteroidota bacterium
ATCAAATTCAATCGTATATAGATCATCCCCTACAGAAGTCATTTTTACGGCTGGATTGGCAATCCCCCAATCGCTTTTGACATACCGCCAATCGGTTGGGCTATTGCTCAAATTGGTAATCACACCAGTGTGGGCGTAGATATCGCCAGAAAAATCTGCCAGTCCACCATCTCCCTCACTGGCGTCATAGTAGACGGTTACAAAATCATCAGTTTCTGGAAAGAAGGGTTCTGTCCAGACGGTCTGGCCAATAAGCCAATTGCTAATTAGGCACATGGATAGTACCCATAAGGTGATTCTCCTTGTCATATCAAGTGGTTGTTTAGAGAAGGCAGGGCGGTTTGTTTGAATATAATGCTGACAAAAATACATAAAAGCCCCTTCTCTTGAGTAATTTTAAACACAATATCTGCCCATAGTGTCGGAGTAACTCCAAGTTACTCCGACACTATGGGCAGCTTCGCTTAAGTTGCATCCTTCATGGACAAATGAATACGCTTACGCGCGATGTCCACCTCCAATACCTTAACGCGAACCCGCTGTTGCAGCGTGACTACTTCTGTAGGATTTTTAACATAGCGATTGGCCAATTGGGAGATGTGGACCAAGCCATCCTGCTTGATGCCAATATCCACAAAGGCGCCAAAATTGGTAATATTGGTCACCAGGCCAGGTAAGATCATCCCTTCTCGAAGGTCTTCCATGGTATGTACCCCTTGGGCAAATTCAAAAGGCTGGGCCTCCCCACGAGGGTCGAGACCAGGTTTTTCTAATTCGCGGAGGATATCTCGAATGGTAGGAATACCAGCTTTTTCGGAAACATAGCGTTCTGGCTTGAGCTGTTTGCGCAGTTGCTTATCTCCAATCAGTTGGTCGATAGAACAATTCAGATCCTTGACCATATTCTTGACAATCGCATAGCTCTCTGGGTGGACAGCAGTATTGTCTAATGGATTTTTAGCCTGTCGGATGCGCAAGAAGCCAGCCGCTAGCTCAAAGGCTTTATCGCCCATTCTCGCTACTTTCTTTAGTTCACTTCTGGATTTGAACAGGCCGTTTTCCTCTCGATGATTGATGATATTTTGTGCTAATGCTGGCCCTAGACCAGAGACATAGGTGAGTAGGTGTTTGCTCGCTGTATTGAGATTGATGCCAACCGCATTTACGCAGCTCTCCACCACTTGGTCCAATTGCTCTTTTAATCTATTTTGATTGACATCGTGTTGGTACTGACCGACCCCTATAGATTTAGCATCAATCTTCACCAACTCCGCCAAGGGGTCCATCAAGCGCCGTCCAATGGAAACTGCGCCGCGAACTGTCACATCCTTATCTGGAAATTCCTCGCGAGCGATCGCACTAGCTGAATAGATAGAAGCCCCACTTTCATTGACCATATAAAGCTGAACGGGCTGATTAAACTGCACATTTCTAAACAAAGCCATGGTCTCTCGACCTGCCGTCCCATTGCCAATCGCAATTGCCTGTATCCCAAATTGATGAACCAGTGATTTAATTCGCTCAATCGCTCCCTTTTCATCGGACTGTGGAGGATGGGGATAAATAGTGCTATGATGCAAAAGCTGACCACTTTCTGCCAGACAAACCACCTTGCAGCCCGTCCGAAAACCTGGATCAATCGCCAGTGTTCGCACCTGCCCTAGCGGTGGGGCCAATAACAACTGTCGAAGATTGTCGGCAAAGACTCGGATGGCTTCTTCATCTGCTATTTCCTTGGAGCTCTTGCGAAATTCTGTTTCAATGGAAGGAGATAAAAGGCGCTTATAGCCATCTTCGATTGCCATTTTAACTTGATCTGTTGCTCCGCCATAGCCCTTGAGGAAGATTTCCCCCAAGTATAGCAATGCTTTTTCTTCTTCTGGCTCTATGTATACCCTTAGTAAGCCTTCTTCCTCCCCTCTACGAATGGCTAATAAGCGATGGGATGGACATTTCCAGAGCAATTCCTCAAATTTGAAGTAATCGCGATATTTAGCGGCCTTTTCCTCTTTGCTTTTTACCACCTTGGAACGAATCGTCGCATGTCTTTCAAACAATCGCCTGATTTTGTTACGCGCCTGTTCGTCTTCGTTAATTAGTTCGGCAATAATATCGCGGGCACCTTGCAGGGCTTCCTCTACAGTGGGGACTTCCTCATTGATATAAGTGGCAGCCATTTGCTCGACATCCCCTCGGCCCTGCTCAAATAGCTGTTCTGCCAAAGGAGTCAAACCCTTTTCGCGAGCTGCTGAAGCTCGGGTTTTGCGTTTGCGTTTGTAGGGCAGGTAGATGTCTTCTAGTACAGGCAGATCATAAGTTGCCTCGATCCGCGCACGTAGCTCGTCGGTCAGTTTTCCCTGCTCTTCAATAGATTTTAGGATACTTTGGCGTCTTTTTTCCAGCTCTGCCAGTCGATTGAGTTCCTTTTGGATGTCTGCAATCTGGACTTCATCAAGCGATCCCGTTAATTCCTTCCGATAGCGAGCGACGAAAGGGATGGTAGCGCCTTCTTGAAGAAGATTAGCCGTATTCGCCACCTGTTTGGTGGAGAGAGCCAATTGGGAAGCGATGAGATCAATATGTTTTGGTTTCATAAGAGATCGGTCTTCTTTGACAAGCAAAGGTACATGCTTGGAAAGATTTCTCAATCGCTAACTTGGATTTTTTTGAAGGTAATTTGTTTGAGGAGGCTCTGATTTACTATTTCAATTGGTTTTAAAAATTTTCTCTACACAAAAACTATTGTTCATCGGGTCAATGACTCTAATGAGGTACATGCCAGAGGGTAGAGCGGATATATCGACAGTAATAGCTGATTCGCTAGTTGACAATGATTGAAAAATATGGCCATTGGTACCCAGGATATCAATATTACATGTTCCAGTGATGCCTGATATATTTACGAATCCATTTGTGGGATTTGGATGAGGTGTAATACAGGTTTGGGGCAATAATGCTTCTGGGGCAGTGCTCGTTATTGTGCAAGCATTGATGGAATGTTCGTAAGCGACTAAGGGGCTATCTACGAAATTGGTGCTTGTGCCAATACAGTCGAGTATTTCGGGGAAATTGTTCGTTTTTAAGAATCTCCCCGCTGCGGTATAACCCACACAAATGGGCATGTTTTGTGGGCTGGCATCATTCATACCGATTTTGCCGCCAATAATATTGGGGTCACTTAGGGCATTTGTTGGGAGAATATCGCCGCCAAAGGACATTTGGTAGCTATCCATTAATTGTTGATTGCTTAAATTGACAAATTGACTCGGCACAATTTGGCCTTCTGGAGATTGCTCATAACCAGGAAGGATGGGGACAAAGTTGCTTTCCTGTTCGTCAAAATAAAGCCTTTGGTTAGCGTAATTGCCGTAGTTCAAGACTATCCTGTCTGGAAACATAAAATACAAGGGATGTTTGTCCAATGGCGATGAAAAGTCTACGAGCATTTCTATTTCAGTATAGTTTGAAGTAGGAAAACTTGGGTGGCTTTCCGTCGTAATGCCCTCCATTAATAAATCTCTGTAAGATTGTACAGGATTGGTCATACGGAAATTAGTTTGGTTGCTAAAGGTCCCACAATCAATCGTAATAATTCCCTGTCTTGGGACAATCATACCCAAGGAAAAACCTTCTATGAATGCATTTTCGTAAATGTGCTTATCACGCGTATCACTGCTACTATTGTCTACCCCAATAGAATGGACATGTCCATCGTCATTGACCAATCTTAGATTCTTAAAAGTCATTCGTTCAGAAAGATTGACCTCTACGCCTTTCCAGTATAAATTCCAAGCAGTGAAGTTTTCAAAAGTAGAATGAATCGTCGCCATGTATGCGGGCGAGTATTCCATCATATCCCCAAAGAATTGCGTATGCAAATAGTAAGAGGAAAAGCCAATAATGGCAGAATAGGCTTCATTGTCTTTAAATTCCAAGACAGGCACCCAACCTGTTGCTACCTCCTGTCTCTCCGAATTTAAAAGATGACTGTTGGGGACATTTTCAGGCTCAAAATTGTTGAGAAAGCCCAGACTGATGTCCTCTCGCAATCCTTCAGGCCAATAAATAAAACCATGACCAGAACAGCCACTAGCCACATTACCCGTAACGGATACCCCACCGCCATGAATCCAAAAGGCATCCCCCTGAAAAGCAAAATCCTGCTCACCGCCTCGTAAGTCTGGGGCAGCCAGCACATCATCCATTGGAAAGTTAGTAGGGATTCTTGGATAATTGGGATTAATGGTGCGAATAGCAATATTTCGTTTAAAAGAGCCTAATTCATCCCCTGCCTCAGTCTGAAAAGCACCCCCCAGAATATTATAGGAGACATTATCCTCAAAATGTACAAAGGAGGAATGATTGACATAGCCCCATCCTGGGTCATCTTCGACCACGCAGCCCCTTACATAGGCTGGCGATAGGTTTGGACTTACACCGCCTCTATGAAAATGAACAGAATATCGCCCTCTGATATTGGTCCTTGCTCCCTGTATAACCATATCGTCATCGTTGGTGGGAGATTCATTTAATATCCAACCGTCTACAGGGACTATTTTTCGGGTCCTCCCCATCTTAGAAAGACGGACATGATTCATATCGACATTAAGCGTATGCATAAACATCACATGCCCTCTTTCCAGACTGCTTGTCTGTGGATTTTCCGATTCGATCAGGATATTTCTGGTCAAATTAGCAACATGCACTCTGAGGTCGGAGGCAGGTACATCAGAATGGTCTTTAATTAATGGAGTGGTGAGGTTGACGGTGTTGCCAGAAATAGATTGGATGACCACTACTTCGTCTCCTGTAGGTGTATTGGAACTAGTTGTACCCGTTACGGCGATGCGGTCTCCCGCTTCCCAGCCCGCTGGCACAGATGAGAGTCTTATGGACTGAGCCCCCTGAACTGGATTGACGGCTACCTTTAACCAATCGGTTTTATCAGCCCCATACATGACGGTTTTTCCCATGAGTACCAGACCCTTTTCAAATTGGGGGCTTGTCAAATTGGTAATATCCCCTTCGTCGATAATGGTAATTTTACAAGTCGTACCTGGGGGTATTGGATTGTTGGCGGTGCCAATTTCCAATTCTCCCATCATCCCTTGGACGATGGTTTCTACCAATAGTGATGTGTTGGTAGAGGGAGAAAATATCAATTTCCCATCATTTCGGATAATCTTGATTCTTGCAGAGAATTGACCATCTATGGTCAGTTCCTTCCCCATTGGAATATGAATTTTGGCGCCATCGCTTGGAAGGGTATTGGTATCCCAGGTATTGGTATTGGACCAATCGCCTGAATTTTGGACGACATGGGTAGCTTCATTGGTGGGTAATAAATCAAGCGGGCTTTGTGCTTGGATTATCCAAAGGTGGAGGAGTAGAAAAGCAAATACGAAGGGTAACTTAATGATTTTCATAGGGCAACTTTTGGACTAAAATGATACTACTAAACTTACAACAGTTTAGTAATTGCTTACCCTACTTCATTTTTTACTATTATGACTTGTTGGAAGGAGCCTTAAGGAATCACTGATTTGGATAAGGATTAGTCAACAAGCCATACATGGTCTTTACGCCGTCAAAATAATTCCCTAAACGCAAGTTTTCATTGGGACTGTGTTGGTTATTGTCGCTGTTGACAAGTGGGACGATAAGGGCTGGAATATCCAGCGTATTAATAAATGGGGAAATGGGTAAGCTGCCGCCAAAGGTGCGAACACGTATGGGGGCTTGTCCAAAAGTCTTTGTAAGGCTTTCATAGGCCCACAATCCCAGGGGCGCATCCAATTCCGTGCGAAAAGCCTGATAAGCGCGATTATTGGTAAAGCGACAGATTTTTGGATGTTGGAAGCGCTCTCGGGAAGTGGGTTTTCGATCGATGAGGTAATAGCCTTGGTCTTCGATGTATTGACGGACCAGTGCCACCAATCGTTTGGGCTCAGATTCGACAACTAGTCGGATATCTATTTCTGCAGTAGCACTGGCAGGGACGATGGTTCGGGCTTCCTTGCCTACCCATCCAGCTGAAAGACCGCGAATATTGAGGGATGGATATTGTAGGGCTTCTTGATAGTTGGCGCCTACTTTATCGGTTTCTCCAATGCCTAGTTTGACTTTAAATTCTCGTTCATCGTCAGGGACATTGGCGAGGATGGCTTTGGTGGACTCGTTAATTTGGATGCCATCGTAGAATCCTTTGATCAGTACTCGGCCTTCCTCATCCTTCATCCCTGCTAGCAATTGCGATAAGCGGAGGGCAGGATTAGGAGCATAATTGCCATAGTGGCCACTATGGAGTGGAAAGGTTGGTCCAAATACTTGTAGGGTGATGGTGGTAATGCCACGAGCACCAAAGGTCAGGGTGGGTTGATTGCTGATATGCTTGGGACCATCAAAAATGAGCAATTGGTCAGCTTGGAGGAGGTTTTTGTATTGGACAACGGCATCGGCCAGGCGGGGAGAGCCTTTTTCTTCTTCAAAATCGAGAATGATTTTGAGGTTGTAGGGGAGTTCTTCTTCGCTTTTTTTCAACTGTTCCAATACCGCCAGTAGCATAACAAAGGGCGATTTGTCATCAGAGGCCGAGCGGGCAAAAATGCGCCATTCTGGGTTTAATTCAGGACTTTTGAGTTTTGACCAGTCGATATCTATCCAACCTTCCCCTTCCTTTTCTTCTTTTAGCACGGCCTGATAAGGATCATCCTGAAACCAAAAGCTAGGGTCTACAGGTTGGCCATCAATGTGAAAGTAGAAAAGTAGGGTGGCTTGTTGGGCCAGGGGGGAGGAGCGCTCAGCCAATAGCAGTGGGACAGTTGGCGTTGCCAATCGCTGCGTACTAAATTGATAGGCTTCTAGTTGGGTTTCGCACCAGGCTACATTTTTTAGAATGTCCTCTGGATAATTAGCATCGTTAGGAATCGCCAATAATTCCTTGAACCAATCGAGGGATGTCAAAGCATAGGGATAACTCGAATGTTCCTGATCAATGGTCTGGCTGGATAGTGGGTAAGAAAGTCCCCAAAGGAGGATTAGGGAAAGAAGAAATGGTTGGCGCATATCAATCCGCTTTAAACTGATGAATTCCTTGGGAAATACCCAGAGGTAAAATAAAATAAGCCGCTTCAGCGGCGGCGATTGTACTAGTCTGAGGGCGCTGCCTCAGAGTCATTTAGTTGCCAAATGGGCTCTTTTGTTTTTGGCTACTATCAAATACCCGAATGGCAATGACCTCTGCTTCTGCGGTCGGTTTTCCTTCAGATAGCGCCGTACAAGACATCACTACCTTTCGCCCTTTGATTTCTAAAATTTTGGTACGCAGTTCAATGGCTTTGTCATTGGGCGTTGGTGCCACATATTTAATATTGAGGGTACCCGTTGCATATCGGTATTCTGGTTCTGTATCCAGACTGCGATCTTCTGCCTTATAAGCTGCTGCCATAGCTGTTCCCATACAATGACAATCAATTAGGGTAGCTAAAATACCTCCATTGAGGATGCCTTTCCAGCCAGCGTACTTCTCTTCTGAATTCCAAATACAAACGGCTTCTTCCCCTTCCCAAAAGCTACTGATTTGTAAGCCAAAATGATTGTCTCGACCACAACCGAAGCAAGTATTCCCTGGCATATGATCTTGGAAGTAATCTTTTTTTTGCATATTTAATAAGGCGTTTAATCAATCGTTCTGTCCTAAAGCTAAGAACAGTTTTCAATTTATTATCGGAAAGGGAAGAGAAATCCTTTTTTAGATTAATGCTCAATCATCATGAAAAAAATAAATACTACAATCTTTCCCCTCATACTATTGATGGGAATAACGATCAACTATTATTCCTTATCGGCCCAAACAAGTAGCGACATTTCCGCCTTGATAGGAGCCCTGCTGGGCGAAAGCCCTTTGGAAGAGGACCTACAGGAATTATGTGACTTCTATGGTGGACGCGTGACAGGAACAGAAGCCAATCTAAAATCCGTAGAGTGGGGAATGGATAAGTTTCAGAAAGCAGGCGTTGCCGTTCAAAAAGAAGCTTTTACCATGCCACAGCTTTGGGTGGAAAATGCGACCACGGCCAAGGTGTCAGGTGACATCAACTTCTCCCCCAAAGTCGTCGCCTTATCCTACTCTCGACCCACACCCAATGAAGGCATCAAGACCCGTTTACTCGATGGTGGGCATGGGACCCTAAAAGACTTTGCGCGTTTGGGGGCTGGTGTGAAAGGGCAGTTTATATTGGTCGAAACGGATGTATTGATCGATATCGACGGTTTGTTTAAGGAATATGCTGATGCAGTGGATATAGAAGCGCGGGCTTTGGAAGCAGAAGCGGCAGGGGTAGTGTATATGTCTTCCCGTCCTCGCCGTTTGCTCTATCGCCACAATGCCTCTCGCGGAACTGACAATACGCTTCCCATGATTGTTATGGGGCGCGAAGATGCTTTGCGTTGTTTGCGTAGTATACGCGCTGGGCAGTCTTTGATGATCGATGTTTTTATCGACCTGAATCTGGGTGGGCAGTATTCCGCAGAAAATGTGATTGCAGAAATAAAAGGCAGCACCAAGCCAGAAGAGGTCGTCATCATTGGCGCTCATCTCGACTCTTGGGGCTTGGGTACAGGGGCCAATGACAATGCCTGTAATGTAGCCTTGATGATCGATATCGCCCGACAATTGACTAAACTGGGCATCCGCCCACAACGAACCATTCGCTTCGCTCTCTGGAATGGAGAGGAACAAGGAATGTTTGGTTCCTGGGGCTATTGTAAAAGCCATAAAGACGAATTGGATCAGCACCTCATGGCCATGTCTGTAGACATTGGAAGCGGACCCATTATTGGCTTTTTCTCCAATGGTCGCCCAGAGCTACAAGCCGCTACCGAAAAATTGCTCCAACCCGTTGAAGGACTTGGGCCTTTCCTCATCGTTGATCTTCCCATTGTCGGAACAGACAACTACGATTTTATGATGGAGGGAATTGGCAATCTCGTAGCCAATCATCGCCCCGCCAGCTATGCCATCAATTATCACGCAGAATCAGATACTTATGATAAGGTCGATTTGAAATCCCTTAAAGTCAATTCAGCCATTGTTGCTGCCCTTACCCTGGGCTATGCCAATATGCCTGATACGATGATCAATTGGAAGCGACAAAACCGAAGTGAAGTCCAGACATTGATCGATGGTACCAATCTGGAAATGCAAATGCGGATGTTTAATCTTTGGAATCCTTGGGTGGAGGGAAAGAGAGGAAGAAAGGAATAAAAAAGGTGCCTTGGAGGGAAAACCCTTCCCTCCAAGGCTAAATAAAAAATGGACTATCCCTCTTCCGTAATTGGACGTGGGAATTCCTCATGGACGATTTCGCCAGGACGATCCGTCGGAACTTCATCTAAATTATTAGTCCGACGAAGGTCAATCCAGCGATGTCCTTCTCCATATAGGGAATATCTTCTTTGATTGAGTATTTCAGCCAATAATGCAGCATCAGTGACTTCTCCGCTGTAATCTTCCAAACCAGCACTATTTCTGATCACATTGATGGCTAAGACCGCCTCATCATTATTAGAACCAATATTAGCCTCTGCATAAATCAGAATCAACTCTTCATTGCGGACAATACCTGCTGCCTCTGTATTGGAACCATAAAGTGCCACTTGTATATCTCCTTCAAGATCATCCAATGTGACGGGAAGATCAACTTCTTCTGGGTCCAAAGGCAGGGTCTTGGCAGCTACGCGTGTATCGTTCTCTTCTGCATCGTTTAGCCAAGATGGGTGAACGGTGTACAGATCATTATTGGGAACGTAGAACAGTGGGTTGAGGATGTCATTACCGCCTGCTCCATAAGCGTGATAAGCCCCTTTGTTTAGCGAGCCATTGAGATCCAAGAAGGAATTGCTCAAATCAGTGAGTGCTCTTGATTTATTGCCGCTGTAGAGCGATGTTCTGGCTGCCAAAGCACGGTTGAACAGACGAAAATCTGCCGTTGTCACTCCTGCACCAGGATCGGTAGCCAAAGAGCTAAAACCAGAGGAAAGATCAAATAAGAAATTCTCTGGAGAGCGAGAAAGCAATTCATTGGCCTCATCCAAAAGGGCCAACACCCCTGCCAAACCATCTTCATAGGAAACAAATGGGCCCAGATTATCTGGATCTTCAGTATCCAATCGGCAACCATTGCTAAACTGATGATTCAGGACCAATAAAAGCTGATAAGCTTGTAGCGTTTTGGCATAACCAATAAAGCTATTGGATTCTTCAGCACTGATGGGCGCACTGGTATTTTCAACCGCCGTCATCAAAAGATATAGGGTACGAATAGCGCGATAGCGAGCAGCAAAAGTACGCGTGGTTAAAAAACCATTATTATCCAGGATGGCACCGTCTGCACCCAAAAGCTCTCCCGTGTAACGCGGGTCTGTACCATTCAGATCGTAATATTCACGAGCGACAATACTTACGGTTTGGATATAGAACTCATAATCCAAGCGGATGATGGATTCTGCACCAGAAGCTAAAAGTCGAAGATCGGCCAAAGTCGCCCCACTTTCCAAAGCTTCCAAAGAAGGACCATTGGGGTTTTCGATCTCGTCGATTTCACAAGATGCCAGTAGCAATAGGCAAATTGTTGCGAGACTCATTAAGGATGTTTTAAAACTATATTTCATCTTAGAATAGTATTTAATGGATTAATAAAGCTCAATGGCCTTTTAGAAGGTTGCATTGATGTGGAAGTTGAAGGTCTTGGCAGCAGGGAATGGCGTTACCTCAATGGTATTGGCCAATACGTTTCCACCAAAGTTGGATACCTCTGGGTCATAACTGTTGTAATCAAAAATATTGATCAGGTTACGACCAGAAAGTCCGATCTTCAATCCCACGACATCATTAAATATTTCTCTTGGAATATTGTAGAATAATCCGATTTCCCGCAGACGGATATAGCCTGCATCTTCAATCCAAGGACTGGCATTACCCGCTCTCCACTCACTGGTTCTGAAATCACCATTGACCATCATACCACTAGGATCTAAATTCGTGTCGTCATAATCCCAGGTCAATCCAGCCAAATCATAGAGTAGGGTACTCAGGTTGACCCCATCACCGCCTTGCTTCCAGTGAATCAGGAAGTTCAATTCTAAACCTTTGTAAACCAAAGTATTTCCCCAAGATAGGTTGAAGTCAGGTTCTGCATTTCCATAAACGCGGAATCCGTCACCTTCTGGGTCGATATCTGAACAGTCAGGCGTACCACAATCTTCTGGATTGTAAGTACCGACGATTTGTGTAGCACTTTTTCCTTCCTGAATTCTATACTGACCCAAACTAGCGGCAAAACCACCCAAGTTGAAGGCAGGGATATCGAGGCGAGTCACTTCAGAGGTGTTCTTCCAGAAATTGACGGAAGTGTTCCAGGTGAAGTCACCCGAGACTGGTGTAGCATTCAATCCGATTTCAATACCTCTGTTTTCCAAAGCACCTGCATTGACTACCTGGCGAGTAAAGCCTGAACTAGTAGGCACTTGCGCTCTTAAAAGTAGATCGTCGATTTCTTTGATGTAGTAAGTTACATCCAATAAGATCTTATTGTCCAAGAAACCTAGATCTGCTCCAAATTCCAA
>JBCBDH010000133.1:0-11594 GCA_038529855.1 Bacteroidota bacterium
CCATTGGGGAGTTGGCGATTGGGATCAGATGATGATACGGCTATTTCTGTGCTAGAAGGTTTGGATCAACACAGCAAACAAGTCACCTATGCAGAAGGCGCTCCTTTGACCCTGGAAAAAGCCACTTTTCTGTACCCTGTAAAGGTCAATGAAAGCGATAGGAGTGGTTTTACCCAAGCAGTAGATTTGGCTAAAAATTCGGAAGTCGTGATTATGGTTTTGGGAGAGCATGGTTTTCAAAGCGGGGAAGGGAGGAGCAGAACCCAATTGGGTTTACCTGGCGTTCAACAAGAACTACTAGAGGCCGTGTATGCGGTCAATAAAAAGATCATTTTGGTTTTGATGAATGGGCGCCCCTTGGCTTTGCCTTGGGCGGCAGATAATATTCCAGCCATCGTGGAGGCTTGGCAATTGGGTAGCCAAAGTGGAAATGCCATTGCAGAAGTCCTTTTTGGCGATTATAATCCCAGCGGAAAACTTCCCATGACTTTCCCTCGCAGTGTGGGGCAAGTTCCTATTTATTACAATCCTTACAGTACGGGACGCCCCAATGCCATTGATATGGTTTTTTGGTCGCATTACAGCGATGAAAGCAATGCGCCGCTCTATCCCTTTGGTTATGGACTGAGTTATACCCAATTTGCCTACAGCGATTTGAAAATTGATGCGAGCGATAAGCGAGCGATCAAGGTAAGTGTAAAAGTGACCAACACGGGAAATCGAGCTGGTGAAGAAGTGACGCAATTATACATTCGCGATAAAGTGGGTAGCGTAGTCCGCCCCATTAAAGAACTCAAAGGCTTTGAGAAATACCGTTTGGAAGCTGGTGCCTCTAAGACCGTCGTTTTTACATTGACAGATCAAGAATTGGGTTTCTACGACAATCAAGGCCAATTCATTGTCGAACCAGGGGAATTTGACGTGATGCTGGGGACCAGTTCGCAAGAAGGGCTAAGTGGCTCCTTTGTCCGTTGATAAGCTATAGAATAATATGAAGAAGCCTCAAAAACAGCTAATTCCCAGATGGCGAATACCGCTAGTTGATCCAATTTTCGATGCTTGTCGATTTTTGCCGCTTCCTTTTCAGTCTATCGCTTACTTTTTCTTTATGGCCGCTATTCAGTTTCTGCCAGCGGTCCTCTATTTTGGTGTTGGAAAATATGTGATACTGGCCATCCCATTGTTCTTTTTACTGGCGCTTATCTTCAAATACATCACCTATTTACGGATTTCCAAAATTGAACAGGCGATAAGACACCAGGTCATTTGGATCAAAACGGAGAAAGATCAGGCTTTGATCATGCGGTATTGGTTGGTTGGTTTATTGTTGAGTGTGGCGGCTTACTTTTTATACCAAATCAGGCCCAATAGCTTTTCTCTGCTGATGTTGGGGCTCATCTGTTTACTGTTTTTCCTCAAGGCTCTATTTTATGTGCCAGGTCTTTATTTTTGCTTAATTGAAGATGATAGTTTTCAAATTGTAAATGAATACAAAGAAAAAGAACTGACCTTTAAGGCAGCTATGATTAAACAGATCAAAATTGATGACTATTTGGTAAAGATCAATGGTAAAGTCAAAGACGATAATCTTGAATTTGAAGTCCGCTTTAATAAAAAGAGGGAACGTATACGGCTGCGTTTATTTTTAGCTAGGGTATTAAAACCCTATGGGGTAGTGGTGGAATGACTAGAAGGGGAGACCCAAGGCAAAATTAAAATTAATATCCTTCCACCTGAATTGATCCAATACCCAATGGTCTTCGATGCCATTTTCTGGATCAGTAAAAGGCTGGCGCATCTTCACGCCAAAGTCCAGGCGGAATAAGAAATAACCCAGGTCAAAACGCAGTCCCATACCCGTACCCAGTGCGATTTGGTTGTAGAATTTAGTGCCTAAGACGGCCTCTGGTCCCCGTTCGTCCTCCTGAAGGGTCCAAATATTACCTCCATCCAAAAAGATAGCGCCCTGTATTGGGCTAAAGATGTCAAAACGCCATTCCGCATTAAATTCCAATTTAAAATCCCCTGCCTGGAAAAAGGGAATATTTTCACTCACATTTCGCTCAATATAGGAACCTGGCCCCAATTCTCGAATTTGCCAGGCCCTAATGCTGTAGGGCCCTCCCAGCGCAAATTGTTTCACATAAGGCACTTCCCCTGAAAAGGCATAGGGCTGGGCAATCCCCACATTGAGCCTCAAGGTGAGCGGATATTTCGAAACAAATTTTAGGTAAGTACGCAAATCGAGGTCGAGACGAACGTAATGTTCAAAATCTGTATTGTTTAAGCGAAAAGTATCCGTCTGCGAGGTAAATCGATTGTACAGCGAATTGACGGCAAAAACCTCTAAGCCCGAGATTTCCAGATTGGCTCGAAAATACCAAGACTGCCCATAGCGATTGGTGGGGCCAGTGTAGACATAATCAAAATTCTGGAACAAAAGCCCTGTAAATAACTGTTGGTCAAAACTCTTTTCCAAAAAGGGATTGGTATCTCTGAGGGCTTGAAAGTCTTCTTCAAATTTGGGCAGCAAGTAATTAAAGCCAAGGGTATTGATTTGCATTCGACTGACCTTGGACAATTGCAGATTATAACCTAAGGAAGCCGTAAAAGACTGATAGCTGTAAAAGTCGATAATGGAGAAATTATCGTATACCAGATTCAGATTGGTTTTGGCTTTATCTTGAATGGAGGCGTAAAAAGTGGGACTGATCAAGCTTAGTCGATTCATCAGCCACCAAAAGCCATTGAGGTCCTTGAATTTGGGGATTTGAAAATCGACGGTGGTTTTGATATCCCGCGAAAAAAACAATTGTCCATTATTGCGCAAATCAAATTCCAAACCCGTGTAAGGCTCCACACTGAGAATCGTCGCATTGCGAAACAAGTTTCTATTTCTAAAACTGGGGCTGAGGGCGGTGCCAAAAAGGGATAGGCGTGTGTCTTCACGGGCTGCGTAGTTGGAACTGTTGATTTCAGCATCTATCCCCAATACCATCTTCTTTTTGGGCGTTAGATAAATATCAAAATTGAGTCGACTATCGTCTAGGGTGTCAATGATGCGATTAATGGTAATGACTTTGTAGATGTCCAAATTGGCCAGTTGGCTATTGGTCTTGCTGACATTGTCGATTTGGTAAACATCTCCTGGACGCAGAAAAATGGCTTTGAGCAAAGTGGCCGGTTTGAGAAAAGAGCGCTCTGCCTCCAACTCAAAACGAATGCCCTCTATCAGCGTATCTATCTTTGCCGTGCGCTGACCAGGTTTGTAGCTGGGGATGACTTTTACCTGACCGATGGTATAGACTTTATGTCTTTTTTCTCCCTTGGGTGGGTGAATTTCGTAGTAAATATTGGCTTTCCTTTCTGTAGAATCGCCTAATGGCTTGATATAGTAAGGATCAAAAAAGGCATAACCTAGGTTTTGAAGGGTTTTATTGACCCGACTATTTTCTTTGTTGAAGGTCGACTCACTCAGCGGAGCACCAGGTTTGAGTAAGGATTCGTCAGAGATGTCCTGTAGGATGCGTTCGATTTGTTTGTCTTCGCTGATAAAGAATACGCTGTCTATGGTATAGAGTTGATTGGTATTGACGGTGTAGAGAACGCTGGTGGTCTTTCGTTTATGATAGGGTTTATAAGTGACCTTCGCATCGTAATAGCCTTTGTTTTGCAAATAGTATTGCATACTTTGTGCCGTGCGGTTGGCGCTTTCCTCGTCGTAAATAGCAGGAGGTTCACTCACTCGTCTCATAAATCGCTTAATGGCATTGGTATCGCTAGGCGAGGAGGAGCGATGGTGAAACCACAGTCGGGTCCGAAATAAAAACAGAAAACGCGAATTGGGTTTTTGTTTATAAATGGTCGACAATTCGTATTTCAGGTTACCCTTATTTTTGACCTTACTATTACTGGTAAAGTCAATCTTATTTTTGTTGAGGTAGGTTTGTCCAGGTTGAAGGTACTTATTGGTCCCACAGGAGGAAAGGCCGATCGCAATGATCAACAAAACGATTTTAGACCAAGCTTGTAAAGCCCCCTGGGCGCTACCAGATGTAAACATCAAATACCTTTATTAATTGACCAAACATGCTTTCTTCAACGACTATCAAATACCTTCGTTCGCTGCAGCAGAAGAAATTTAGACAAAAGTATGATAATTTCATTGTAGAAGGCGATAAAATAGCCCGTGAAATCCTTCTTACTGCTTCCTATGATATTGAGGGGATTTACGCAGTAGAAGACTGGATAAAAACGAATCGAGAGGCGCTCAAATTGCACCTTAAGAAAACCCTAACCATAAGTCAGGCGCAATTGGAGCGCATCTCTGGACTTCGCAGTCCCAATCAAGTCCTACTCGTCCTCCGCCAAGCCCACCACCAGCTCAGCCAATTATCTCTTCACCAAAACTACGCCCTCTACCTCGACAATATTCGCGACCCTGGCAATATGGGGACGATTTGGCGCATTGCCGATTGGTTTGGCTTTAGCGCTATTCTCCAATCACCAGACTGTGTAGAACCCTATAATCCTAAAGTCATACAGGCTTCTATGGGCGCCTTTTTGCGGGTGCCCTGTCTGCAAGTAGCCTTTGAAACGGTCAAGATCCAGTTTCCGAATCTACCGATCTGTGGAACAGTTTTGGATGGCGATAACCTGTTTGAAAGAAAGGGGCCAGACGAGGGTTTATTGGTTATCGGTAATGAAAGCCAGGGTATTTCAGCGGCTATTTCGGCACAATTGGATTTTCGTCTTTCCATCCCTGCTGTAGGTGGTGCGGAATCGCTCAATGCCGCTGTTGCTACAGGTATTGCCTGTGCCGTTCTTCAAAATCAATCCTTTTTAGCCCACTCATTCTCCAAATAAGCGATATATGAGATCGAAACTACCTTTGGATATGGAAGAGCGTCCGCCCCAGAAGTCCCCGCTTCAGGAGCGCCTCCTCTATCTGGAAATCATTCCTCCCGTACTCATTGCCATTGGTTTGTATTTTAAATACCTGGGGAAATCCTTTTGGTTGGATTGGGTTGCATTTGGAGGTGGCCTAGCTGTCGTGATCTATCTCTTTTTTTCCTGGTTTCTCTTTAAAGTCGACCAATATCGCTGGTTAGAACTCATCTTTTCCATCCTGACTGGCTTAACTTTTACTTTGGGAATGGTTGGCCTGGTCCTCTTCGCCCTATCTGTAGATAATGCCTTTTCCTTAATCGAATTGGCGCTCAATGCTGTTTGGCCCCTGAGCCTACTCAGTATTGGCTTACTTCTGGTCAATATCAGAAACGAACGCGCCAGTCGCTTCTACCGCCGTATCATCGCCCGCTTAATGGTCTTCGCCGCTATTTTGTTGACTATATTGGTAGGGATTTCTTAGAAAAAAATGAAATTTTTTCTTTTGCTAATTAGCTGATTATCAGTGCCTTTTGGAGGTGGGGTAGTATTTGTGAGCAAAGAAAGGATAATTTTTTTATGGAATTTTATGGAAAATGCGTCCTGTAAGGGGGCGCTAGTGGGGGCGCTATAGTGTCGGAGTAACTTCAAGTTACTCCGACACTTAGCGCCTCAGCGCACATTTTTACAACAACTTCTGTAATTCTGCTTCTAGATTTCTTGGATTGATCACTGCGATCTTACCATCTCTATCAATGAGGAAAGTGCGAGGAATACTTCTAACCCCATATAAGCTGGCTGGGGAAGACTCCCATTTTTTCAAATCGCTGACGTGGTACTTCCACTTAAGTTGATCTTTTTCGATGGCTTGGACCCAGCGTTTTTTGGAATTTTCCAATTGTTGATCCAATTGGTTGGGATTGCTGGCAAAACGAGCGCGTTTGCGAGAGTCCAGACCATCTAGAGATACGCTGTAGACGGTGAAGCCTTTGTCTTTGTACTTATCATAGGTCTGAACCACGTGTGGGTTAGCGCGACGGCAGGGACCGCACCAACTGGCCCAAAAATCGAGCAAAACAACCTGACCTTTTAGATCGGAGAGTTTATAGCTTTTCCCCGTTGGGCTGGAGAGATTGATCTCTGGAGCAGGCTGGCCAACTGCAACGAGTTCGCTCGCTCTTCTAGCTGCAATCTGTCTTTCCAAAGCCCCTACAAAGGCCGTGTACTCAGCTGCATAAGGCGTATCCCCAGCATTCTCCTGTAAATTGCGAGCGACCATCTTGTGTACATCCATATATTTCTCATCGCCCGACAAGATGCGCTTGGCAGCAAGAGCAGCAGCAAGAGGATTAGGCGTTTGTTCAATATAAGCCTTAACGTCGTCCTTGTTGATGCTTCTGGAATAATAGTTCTTCATTAGATCGACGAATTGCTGGGCATCTTTAGACCCTGAAATGGTAAATTCGTACTTGCTGATCGTACCAATATCGCCATTGATCTGGATACTTTTATCTCCTTTGTTGAGTGGAAATAAGACCCGCTTAGCACCCATACGCAGCCTGTAGATACCATTCTTAGTGCCATTTTTGACATCAATAACAAAATGATCTTTGGCATCGACATCGCCTTTAGCGATCACTTCGGTTGAGTTGTTGAGCGAAACTTCATCCAGGAAGGCTTGCATACCCTGAGTTCCTTTTATCGTACCTTCTACGATGGTGCCATTGCTACTACTACTCACTGTAGCGCCATTGGAGTCCCCATTACAGGAAAACAGGACCATAGCGAAGGCGACCAGCATAAAGCCCGTACTTTTGATCAGAAATGATAAGCCAATATTTTTCATTCTTTGAGATTTTAGTTTTAAAAATGATTGCCCATGAGGCGGATTTCTTTATGCATTCATATATTCAGCTAGGACGTGATTATAGCTAGAAGCCCAACTGCTTAGTGATCCATAATCTTGTCCGTTAATATGTATTTGGCTACCAAAAACTTCACCAAGTTTGTGATATGGAAAGTTTTGTTGGTCCATAAATGTCGTAAATTCAGTAGCTTTATCTGGTGAAACAGATACGAGGACTCGACTCTGACTCTCTCCAAATAACACGGCATCCATTCTAAAGTTGTCCTTGGTCGTCACTTGGAATCCTTTTGTCCCAGCCATTGCACTTTCTATTAAAGCAGTAAACAAACCACCCTCTGATACATCGTGTGCAGAAGCAATTAATTGCCCACTGATCAAACCACTAATGATTTCGTGTAGCTGATATTCTTCTTCTAAATCGAAATAGGGAACAGGTGATTGATGGACCCCATGTACGTGGCGGAGGTATTCAGAGGAATTGATATCTTCTCGATTTTTTCCGATAAGATAGATGTGGTCTCCATCGTTTTTAAAATCCAATGTGGTTTGTTGGTCGGCATCTTCTAGTAGACCGAGCATACCGATAGTTGGGGTAGGGTAGACGGGGACATTGCGATCCTTAAGTACGGAATGGTTATAAAAGCTAACATTTCCACCAGTGACTGGGGTATTAAACTTTCGACAGGCTTCTCCCATTCCTTTTATCGCATGTACAAACTGCCAGTAAACTTCAGGATCGTAGGGATTACCAAAATTGAGACAATTTGTAATTGCTACAGGTTTTCCACCCGAGCAGACAATATTTCTCGCCGCCTCTGATACGGCAATCATTGTCCCAACATAAGGATCCGCATAGACATAAGCTGAATTGCAATCCGTTGTTACTGCCAAGGCTTTATCGGTCCCTTTGACGCGAACCAAAGCCGCATCTGAAGGCTTATTCGTACTCATACTATTGGTGCGAACCATGGAGTCATACTGCTCATATACCCAACGCTTAGAAACGATATTGGGCGCTTGAAAAAGCTGGCGTGCCGCAGCGACTAAATCCTCGGGCACTTCAATAGCATTAGGATCAAAAGCTGCAATTTGATCGAAATAGGCTGGACGATTGAACTCGCGCTGATAAACAGGCGCTCCTCCACCCAGTACCAATGGATCAGCAGGTACATCAGCCACTACTTCTCCTCCCATCAAAAATTCAATACGCCCCGTTTCCGTCACCTCGCCGATCAATTCGCATTCCAAATCCCACTTATCAAAGACCGCTTCCAACAAGTGCTCTTCTCCCTTCTTCCCTACAATCAGCATCCGCTCCTGACTCTCAGAAAGCAAAATTTCAAAAGGTTTCATATCCGCTTGACGAGTAGGCACCTTATCGAGATCAATGCGCATACCCGTTCCACTTTTTGCACTCATCTCAGAAGTCGAACAGGTAATTCCTGCTGCTCCCATATCCTGCATTCCAACCACAGCTCCTGTCTTAATCGCCTCCAAAGAAGCTTCCAATAGCAACTTTTCCTGAAAAGGATCACCTACCTGCACGGCGGGTAAATCTTCCGCAGAATCCTCCGTCAAATCAGCGGAAGCAAAAGTCGCCCCATGAATACCATCCTTGCCCGTCGCAGAACCTACGATAAAAATGGGATTTCCAGGTCCGTCCGCTGAAGCAGAAACCGTTTCGCCTACGCGAACAATACCAACAGACATGGCATTCACCAATATATTTTGATTGTAACAATCATTAAAATAGACTTCTCCACCCACGGTAGGCACACCAAAACAATTACCATAATCGCCAATACCGCGCACTACACCTTCCACCAATCGACGGGTACGAGCAGATTTTATATTGCCAAATCGAAGAGAATTTAAAGCCGCTATTGGTCGAGCACCCATGGTAAAGATATCGCGATGGATACCTCCTACACCAGTTGCCGCTCCTTGATAAGGCTCAATCGCAGAGGGGTGATTATGGGATTCAATTTTGAAGGCACAGGCCAAACCATCGCCAATATCTACCAAACCTGCGTTTTCTTCTCCCGCTCCTACAAGCAAGGCTTCTCCATCTCTAGGCAGGGTTTTGAGATAGGTAATAGAATTCTTGTAAGAACAATGTTCCGACCACATGACGGAGAAAATACTAAGTTCTGTGAAATTGGGTAAACGGCCCATGATTTCACAAATACGATCAAACTCCTCAGCATTTAATCCGAGATTTTTTGCGGTTTCTACCGTTACATTGGGTTCAGTAATTGGCATTCCTATTATATAATTTGCAGATTTGGAAATAAAATGCAAAGATAATATCTCCAATGGACTATCCCTGAAAATCAGCCCGCTAAATGGCCGAGTGGTGACCAGGAATAGCAATAGACGCAAGTTGCGGAGCAACTTATGTTGATTAATACAATAAGAAAAGAGTGTTTATCTAATGGCGGTGAAAAAAAATGGGGAATTTAACATTTGAGGGGAGAAGTTGCAGGCTGTTGATAGAGGATAGGAGAAATTCAGGATATTTCTTTTGCCATATCCTCTTTAAACTGGTAGGTATTAATAACAATGACTTTGGGAAATTCAATTTTTTTTAGAATGCTGAAATCCTTATCATGGCTTACGATGTAGCTTGCATTGGCGGCAATCGCACAATCTAGCAAAATATTGGTATCCAAGACAATACGCTTCAAGGTCGCTTATTTTGATTTTCGAAGTTTAGTTTCGAGCAATTGATCTACGTCTTTGTCTGTCCTACCTTTTTCTTCCCATGCTTCGTCAGCTTTTTGTATAGCCCGCTGAGCAAAATAGTTGGCAAGCATAGCTTTAATATCCAACAATTCTTCTCCATTTAAATCATAGGAGAAGGTTTTTAAAAGCTCTAACTGTAGATTAGTCAAGGGACGCCTCACTTGATTCATAACAATACTTTTATTTCAATGTAGAAGTTAATACTATTTCTACTAATAAATCAAATAATTAATCCAAAAGAAGAAGACCAGGTAGATCCATAAAGCATCCAGAAAATGCCAGTAAATGGTGAGCAGGCGAAGCTTGAGCCTTTTTTCAGGGTCAGAGAAGTAGACCAATACACTAACGGGTTCCTTCATGCGAAGATAAGCCGTTCGAAGAAAGAGGACGAGAAAGGGCAGACCAGCAATGATGTGCAAAAAGTGCATAAAAGAGATCAAATACAGATAGGAGGCTGTCGTGCTGTGATTGATAAAGATTTCTTGCTGAAAGAGCTGCGACCAGCCAATGTACTGAGCGACCATGAAAATGAGAGAAAGGGCAATGGTTGCTCCAAGAGCGAGTTGGTAGTTTTTGGTTTCGTCGCGACGGTAGGAGCGATTGGCCCAGGCCATGGTACCACTGCTACCAATGAGGATAAGGGTGTTGAATATAAAAATCGCAGGCAATTCGACGGGCGGAACATTCGTTTCTATCCGCGAATACATGTAAGAGACAGAAAAGGCCAGAAATAAAGCGGTAATACTAAACAGGGTAAGGATCAATAATACATTGTAAGGGTGAAAGGCAAATGACTGCTCTCCCTGTTCCGTGCTGCTGTAATGATCTGACATATTGCTATTGTATTGATTGGGCTTTTTCTGTTTCAAAATTAAACAAAAAGGACTTGGAATGGTTGGTCATCCACCAAAAAATAAGCTCCTTTACCTAAAATTCGGTAAAGGAGCTTAATGATGAAATCAAGCTTAGATCATCCTCAATTATTCAAGCATCAGCTTGTGGGAGATGACCCCTTCATCAAATTTCAGTTTGGCCACATACATACCCGTAGGTAAACTATTGCGATACCAGAAGTACTGTGTAGCATCTACAGAAGCTACCTCGCTTACCAAACGACCATTGACATCATAGATGGAAATGCTGCGGATAAGCGCTTCTTCCGTTGCAAAGCGAACCAATTCCCTCGCAGGGTTTGGAGAGATATTGAGCTTAACAGCGCCATTGTCCAACAATTCCTCCGTTGAGGAGCCATCGCCAAGGTCCAATACCTCAAAAGCACGAGGAGCAAAGTAACCAATAATGGTGTCAATGTAAGTCTTTGCTCTAGTATCTGACATCATCGCATTGCTCAACAAGCTGATGGTGTGGAAGTTGCACTGAGATACAGGGGCACCCATACAAGAAGGATGCTCGATAGCACTCCAAATACCCTCATCCCAATAATCCCAAGGAGAACCTTCTTCCTGATTGAATTGATTCGTGGGGATATTGAAAGGATACAATCCTTCTAGATAATCATGGCCTGCTTTAGTTGAAGCATCTTTAGCCGCTTGCGTGAAAGGATCGTTGAAGTTGGCATCCACAAATACCTGGTTGTTACCCAAATCATTGGCCTTCTCCAATACGGCAAAACTTCCCTGAACCTGTACAATAGGATCACCTGTTGTAGGTACAATTAGCGTTGCATCATCATAAGGCGCAAAAGGATCTTTAGGGGCATGGTAAGAGATCATTGGAACATCCCCTGCTTCTACCCAGGAAATATCACCAAGTGCACCACCAAGATTCACACAGAGCTGGAAGTCAGAACTATATCCAACATAATTCGCACGACACAGTACATCTACGATAGCTCCTGAATTAGGATCTACAACACCCGCCTCTGTCGTACCAAAAATATCACCATTAATAGCCTCTATAACCATAGGCTCTAGTGTAGATGGATCGCCATCGAGGTCAGTGAGGAATTTACCCGCAGGATTGGTCGTTGTAACGATTTCAATGTAGCGATCCAAAGAGGCAGCCGCCAAAGACAAATAGCCTCCTGTTCCTTGTCCCCAAAGGGTGATTCTGGAAGTATCAACAGCAAAAGAAT
>JBCBDH010000134.1:0-11593 GCA_038529855.1 Bacteroidota bacterium
GTTTTTGGAGAAGTGGTATCTGGTTTGGAGATCATCGACAAAATTGCAGAAGTGGCAACGGCCCCTGGCGACCGACCACTAGAAGATATCAAAATGAAGATCCGCATTATCGAATAGTCTAAGGAATGAAAAAAATGTATTTGAGAAATACCCTATTGAGCCTACTCACCCTGGTCTTGCTGGCTGCTTGTTCGCGCCCAGTTGCCAATTTTAGCTATGATAGCCAAAAAGAATTAACCGCTCCAGCAGAGATTCAATTCACTAATGAATCTAAGAATGCAGAGAGCTATAGCTGGGATTTTGGAGATGGCGGTCAGTCAGAAGAAGAAACCCCCGAACATCGCTACACCAAATCCGGTACCTATACCGTCACTCTAAAAGCTCGCAAGGGCAAAAAAGAAAACATGAAAAAACAAGAAATAGAAGTCAATGCCCCAGCGCGTTGTATGGTCGAATTGGAGACGAAGTTTGGCACAATGACCATCCTTTTGTACGACGCAACCCCCCAACACCGCGACAATTTCATCAAATTAGCCGAAGAAGGCTTTTTCAACGATTTACTCTTCCATCGGGTCATCAATGGCTTTATGGTACAGGGAGGTGATCCCAGCTCAAAAAATGCCAAAAAGGGGCAGCGTCTGGGTACAGGCGGTCCAGGTTATATGGTTCCTGCGGAATTTAGAGATAGCCTTGTACACGTCAAAGGATCGCTGGCCGCAGCGCGTATTGGTGGACCTGCCAATCCAGAAAAGAAATCCTCTGGGTCACAGTTCTACATCGTTCAAGGCAAGCCGCTGAGTGATCGCGAACTCAACATTATTGAGGCACAAAAAGACATTCGCTATACCAAAGAACAAAGGGAACAATACAAAAATATTGGCGGTACTCCCTTGCTCGATCGCGATTACACCGTTTTTGGAATGGTGATCGACGGGCTGGAGGTCATAGATAAAATTGCCGGGGTCAAGACCGGTGCGGGCGACCGCCCGGAAGACGATGTAAAGATGACCATTCGAGTAATTGAATAGTCAAATTGCCTCAACTGAAAAATCACTAGAATATTTATGCAAAAGAATATTAGCCTGGGAATAGATATCGGTGCCTCTGGAATCAAAGGTGCCCTGGTTGACATAAAAAGTGGCCAACTCATTACAGAACGCTTTAGAGTTCCCACCCCCAATCCCTCTCACCCAAAAGCTGTTGCAGTAGCCTTTGCTGAGGTCGTCAAGCATTTTGAATGGACCAAAGCTGTAGGTTGCGGATTTCCGGCTATTGTCAAAAACGGTAAAACCCTGACAGCGGCCAATATCGATGATAAATGGATTGGTGCTGAGGTAGAACAAATACTATCCAAAGCCTGTGGTGTTCCAGTTATTGCGGCCAATGACGCCGATTTGGCAGGCGTAGCGGAAATGAAGCATGGCGCTGGTAAAGGCGAAAAAGGAACCGTTATTTTTGTGACCATTGGTTCTGGACTAGGTTCTGCTTTTTTCCGAGAAGGTATTCTTATACCCAATACGGAATTTGGACACTTTTATCTGAAAGGCCATAAAGTCGTTGTAGAGCAATATGCTGCAGATAGTGTGAGGAAAAAAGAAGATTTGAGCTGGACGAAGTGGGCTGGACGATTTGATGAGTATTTGCATATGGTAGAGAAATTACTCTGCCCTGATCTCATTATTCTGGGAGGCGGCGCTTCCAAAAAATTTGAAAAATTCTCAAAAGTACTCACGGCAAAGACCAGAATAATCCCCGCAACCCTACTCAACCACGCTGGTATTATTGGTGCGGCCTTAATGGTACATGAAAAGCAGAAGCAATTGTCCAATAAGGACGAAAAAGTGAATGCCTAAAATTTACGCTAAGGCAATTTTGAGCGGAAGTTCAAATAGCGCTCGACAAAACGCCCATCAGTAATTCCGCAGGACTGAGCATTGATTTCAATCTGATCGATGCGATCGACCAAATCGCCCGGTCGAACCTTTAGCCAGTCTACCTGATGGGCCATCTCGTTTTTTCTCAGGTTCTCCAAAAAGCGCTTCATGGAGCTGGCCTCATAGTTAAAAGGACAAATCAAAGCAATGGAGAAAGAGTCTGCTTGCATCACCATCTCTTCAGATGGCATCACCGTGGGCAGGTAATCAGCCATATCACCAATCAGTGGCACTTCGTTTTCAAGAATGATATCTGCCAGGACAAAACCACCAAACTCATCTTTTAAGGCTTCTGTGACGATGCCCTCATCAATATAGCTCATCTCATGCCCCAATAAGCTCAATAATTCGCTTTCTGATTCGAGGAGTTTCAATAAACCAGTGTAAATGTATAAATAACCACCAGGTGCAGAAAAAGCAGCTGTTTGGAGATCATCCTTTAAAACGGTAATGCGCCAATCAAAGTAAATGCGATTTTTGACTGGCGAGGTATAAGCCAGCATATTAAAAAGCTGATCGAGATAGGCATAAACATCGCTGTGATTGCTGCGGTCGAGCTGAGGATATAACTGGGGATTTCCCTTAATGTATTCGTTGATGGCTGCGCCAATTTCTTGATTTTGCTGAGGTGTAAACTCCTGTAAGTTACTCCTTACCACCTGTCCACCACTTTCATCATCACAGGCAGTAAAACAACAAAGACCAATCAGTAAGAAAAGTAGAATGCCAGAAATATGGGTGTTTTCCTTTAACATGTTTGCTATTTAAACGGCTATGTAAAATTACCCGAATACAAGCTTAGATCTACGGGGGGAACAGGCTAAGCCATAGCGATTGGATCGCATAAGAGAGGAAAATCAAATAATATGCCAGTACCCCCAATAAAGGACGATTGGGAGGAGAGGAGGTCAATTAAATAACTTAAGTCAAATATATCAGCTAGAAAATGGCCAGATAATAAAGCGCATCAGCCTACTAATTGTCGCTATGGGGCATTTGATACGCCGCCAAGACAGACTGTACATCCAAGTCGTTTTCCAATCCAGGGACCCATTCAAATAAGGTGTCATGCGACTTAAAATCTTCAGTCAATACCTCGCTGAGTAAATACAGGGCTTCCTGACGTCGATCAAGCATAAACAAACAAGCAACCCGACAGTATTCTAAATCAACACCAGGTGCATAATAACCAGCCTCATCCAAAACGGCTAAGGCGCCATCTACTTCATTGATATCCATCAAAAAACTGGCATAGTGAATCCAATATTCACTGTACTCAGGAGCGGTATCCGCAGCTTTCTTAAAAAGCTGACGGGCTTTCTCAGGCTCATCAACTTGATAGTAAGCCTCAGCAAGGGCTTTAAGGTATTCTTCCTTGCGGGAATCAATCTCTATCGCCTTGTGATAAGCCCTGATCGCATTTCCCCATTTCTTTTCGCTGGCATAGCATTCTCCCAAGCGAAAATAAACCGTGTCATTATTGGCCTTTAGATGGATGGCTTTTCTGTAAAAGGAGTAGGCGAGTCCGATATCTTGCAGACATTCGTAGCAGTAGCCAATATGCAAATAGAGATCGCTATCGGGTTCGACAAAGCCAAGAGCCTCTTCATAGCAGGCCAGGGCTTTGCCATATTCCTTGAGTTTGATCCAAGCATCCGCACAATCGCGATAAGCAAATTCAAATGTTTCATCGATCAGATAGGCATACTCAAAAGCCTGAGCGGCATGCTCAAAGTCTTTCAGACAATAGTAGGCATGACCCAGATTATACCAACTGATATAGCAATAAGGATCTTTATCTATCAAAAATTGATACAGTTCGATACTCTCCGCATAAGCTCCAGACATTTCTACACTTAACCAAAGTCGACGAATGACCGATTTATTGCTGGGATCAGCAAGGATGGCATCGCGAAGGGCAAAAAACATACTATCAAACTGCTCAAGGTGCTCGTGGATGCAGGCTTCACAGAAAAAGATTTCGCATAGCTGCTCATCACTCACATCATCCTTGATTCGCTCCAAAATGGCAAAGGCATCCTCTGTATATCCCATGGCCGTAAAGACCTCTGCACGGAGTAGGTGGAGTTCCAATTCTTGGGGAGCAAATATTTCTGCTCGTTCCAAACAGGATAGCGCCAGGTGTTTGCATCCCTTTTCCAACAACATTTGAGATTTGAGTAGATAGAACTCTACAGAATAGGTGTATTGCCCTAGGGCATGGTCGGCCACTTCAATGGCCCGGTCGAGTTGGTCGGCTTTTTGATAGTATTCGATAATTTTAAAAAATACCTTTTCCTCAAAAAAACCTACCGTTCCCTTTTGTGACATAGCCTCATACTCAGAAACTAGAGCCACTATAGTGTTTTCATGGTTGTGATTATGTCCCTTCATTATGTAAGGATAGATGTGTTTTGGGTAAATATACATAAAAAAGGGGCAAACCGGCCCTATAAATTCCTCGATTTTTTCAAATTCCGTGGCCCATTTGTGATTGTATTAAAAAGATACATAAGATGTATAAAATACTAGTTTTTAATAATTTAAAAATTAAATTTATTTGAAAATGTTTTTATTTGTTCATTTAAACCCTTCGCTTCCACTTAGAAATATATGTAGGGAAATATAAAGCCACTTTTTTGATATAGAATTGAGTGAAATGTGACTATTTGAGGGTTATAAGATTATTAATAATCCTAATTTGTGACATCAATCTGGCGAACTTGCTACTTTTTGAGCGCTACTGACCAGATAGACCCCAATAAAAATTAAGCCCCCTGCTAGTAGCTTGACCATCGTCAACTGATCGCTTTCCATCACTAAAGCTACCAATGCCGCCAAAAAAGGTTGTAGATAAATATAGATGCTCACAACGGAAGGATTGACGCTAACCAAAGCAAAAGCATTGAGCAGGTAGGTCAAAAAAGTGGTGAATAATAAGACATAGATAAAAGCCAACCAAGTAGCTGTACTAAAGCCCGTCCAGTTGACCCTAAGCGCCTCTTGGATACAAAAGGGAAAACTAAAGATCAAACCAAAAAAGAAAACCCAAAAAACAACCGTGATGGGATTATAGCGATCCATTAATGATTTGACCAATACCAAATAGACCCCATAAGACAAGGCATTGACCAAGATCAGCAGATTTCCCAAAAACTGCTCCTGAGCAAAAGATACCGCTTTGCCATAGGTAATCAACAAAATAGCCCCCGCTGCTCCAATGATAATTCCCAGAATCTTGCGAGGGGTAATGCGCTCCCCAATAATAATCGCCGATGTCAGTAAAACCAAAATGGGCGTCGTCGTCATAATCAAGGCTGCACTGATGGGCGTCGTCAGCTTCAAACCACTAAAGAAAAACATTTGATTGATCGCCGCGCCAAATAGGCCACAAAGCATCAAACGCCCAAAATCGCCACGCGCCACCTTTTCTTTGACCTTCAACCGATAAATCAAACCAAAAAGGACCAAACCACTGAGCATTCGAAAAAAGATAAATCCCAGGGGCTGAATATGCCCCTCATCCATCGCCAATTTGGCAATGCTGTAATTGGCTCCATAAATCAAGGCAACACTAAAAAGGGCAAGATGGGCTTTGGTTGTAGCAGTCACAGTAAAAAGAATGGACATTCAAAAAAGAAGGGCCTCTGGATTTGTCCAGAGACCCTTCTGCGACTGCGCAAAGGTAGTCATTTTATATATCGGCTTGGGTTCTGATTAGGTTTATTTGTCAGAAAGCTCAATTCCGATCACCCTTTGACCGATTATTCCTTCTTTGCTGACGGCGCTCCTTGACCTTTTCGAGCAAGGCCCGCTTAAACTGGCGCTCGGTCTTCTGAATCAAAGCCACTTTTCTAACGGGCATAACCGCCATCATTTTCTTGACATAGGTCTTTTTGAGATTGAGCATTTTCTCTTCCATCTCAAGGGTTGATAGAATATGGGCTTCTACCTCCTCATCCGACAAAAGCTCTAAGCGCTTATTAGCATTATAGCTATCCTTAATGGCTTTCTGCTCTTCGCGATACTGATCAAATAAGGGCCAAAATTTAGCCGATTCTTCGCTGGTCAACTGTAAGGCTTCTTCAAAATGAGCTCTCCTGGCCTTCTGAATCTCTTCATCGTATTCTCCCTGCGCCAGGGCCATTGTTCCAAAAAACAACAGTAGCCCGCATATGGTGATTAACTTTTTCATCGTCATCAGTTTTATGTATGGTGGTAAGTAGTACTATAATAATTCTTCTAAATCGCTATCGTCCAGATCGTCAATAATTTCGTCAATGTAGGGGGCCAAATCTTCTCCCTCCAATTCGTCAAAATCGCTTAATGCCTCTCCCTGGCTCATCTCCCAGAGTAAGTCCGCCTCAAAATCTTCGATATTAGCCGCAATATAATCTTGTATGACTTCTTCGCTTAGCTCCCCCTTTTCTTCCGCTACTACTGTACTCATCGATGGATCGGCTGACCTAAGCATAAATACAGTGGCAACGATGACCAAAGCAACTGTAGCCAGGCTGAGCGCATAGCGCGGCTGTAGCAGCAAGGCCAGCGACTGGGCCAACTGATCCAACCAATTTGGACCCGCAGGTGCCTGTGCCTCCTTCTGAGTCGTCTGCACGCGATCGAGCACCTGATCAGGCAGTTGTTCAAAGTAATTTTTAGTTACTTTGAAAGGCTGCTCCTTTTTCAGATTCGCCAGGAAAGGCGATATTTCTTCTAGTTCTTTTCGACTATCTTCTTGCTTATTCATAGCCAATTATCATTATTTATCAATTCATTAAGTTGTTTCACTTCCTCCCTCTCGAAAGAATTGTTCTACCTTTTTTACAGCGTGGTGATAGGAGGCTTTTAAAGCGCCTACCGAAGTATCTAACACTGCCGAGATATCCTTATAGCTCATCTCATCGAAATAGCGCATTTGGAAAACCAATCGCTGTTTATCGGGTAGTGTATGGATGGCTTGTTGTAGTCGGATTTGTACTTCATCGCCATCAAAGTAGGGGTCAGCACTTAGCCGCTCTGCTATGGCGTATTCCTCATCGTCAATGGAGCTGGTTACCTTCTTTTTTTTTCTGTTGATATAGGTAATCGACTCATTAGTTGCGATGCGATACAACCAGGTGTAGAGTTTGGAGTTTTGCTGAAATTTGTGAATGCTGCGATAGACCTTAATAAAGGTATTCTGAATCACGTCATTAGCATCCTCATGCTCATACACCATACGGCGAATGTGCCAGTACAAACGTTCTTGATACTTTTGCATCAAATAGCGAAAGCCTTTCTCATAAGTCGCCTCTTGTGCTAAGAGACTAAGAATTTGATCGTCGGATATTTCGCTCACGGATGCCTTCAAGTTCGTATGATTTGCTAGTATGACTTCGCTAAAACGGAAGGGTTTAATGAAAGGAGAAAAAATTATTCGCGCCGCTTTGTAGGAGACTCTTCATCCAGTTTTGCCTGTTTTGTCGCCTCAATACGCGCCAGTTTTACCATTTTCATTCGCCTTTGACGAGTATATAAAATCAATAAACAGCACAACAACATACCAATACTTACCCCAATCCGCATCCAAAGCTCCTGTTCGGCCTTAATTCGGCTTTCCCGATAGTAAGGATTGGCTTGATTAGGTGTACCTTGCCCTTTGCTGATTTCCCAATTACCCAAATCGCTATTGTTGAGGTGAGGCAGCAATAAGCTCAAGCTGTAGACGGTATCCATCGGCTCTATTTCATAGGAAAAGCTATCAATGGCAGCGCCATCATTGGAAAAAAGACCAAGCCGCTCTTTTCGTTTGTGCAAACCAAAACCCAAATTACCTACTATATTATTGAGTAGTGGAAACTGTTGGCGAAAAGAAGCCGTATCCTCGCATAGGATCAAATAAGCATCAGGAGCTAATTGGACATCCGGAAGAATAAAGCTGTGCTTACTATCGGTCAAAAACCAGTCTTTCAGTGCAATCGTCTCCTTGCTTGTATTGTACAATTCAATCCAATCGCCAGTAGCAGGATCGTTTGGACTGACCTCATTGATCATCAATCGCTCCGCCATGGGGTGAGTATAAGGCTTGAAAACCGCCTTAAGATGATAAAGCTTTTTACTGTCCAGCAGAAGGGTCAAATCGTGCAGACCCTCCAAATCTTCCAATCCCTCCCAATGCGAAAACTTGTAACCATAATTGGGAACCGCCTTGAGCGAAATGGGAATGCGCTCAAAATACTTTCCTTCAAAACGCGCTTGCTCAATCCGAATCTGATCGTTCAGTAAAACATAACCCCCACCCGAAGAGATCGCACTAATATCCACCAATTCGCCAGTGGGAAACTGCTCTGCCAAATACATGTACATGTAATCGGGACGACGACGAGCAAATTTCTCCATTCGTCGAATATGGCTTTCCCAAACCGAGGACCTCAGTCGCCAGCGTTTAAAATGCCGAGGCAGTTCCGGAGACAATTGATCTCGAATAGCTCGTATATGGCTCACCACGCGATCACTCTGAAAAGTCGTATTCAATCGGTCGGCAAAGCGATTGATAAAGCGTTTGCGAAAACTGGGATTCTCCATCAATTTCCGCAGAATAAAGGTACTCCAAGGCGGATTGGGCCAGCTTGGACCATCAGCTTTTGTGTGAAAAGCCAAGCTGTTATTTTTGTAGGCTTGTGGATTGTGAAGGCCAAAACCCCAATCGGTATCGTATAATATCCAGCGCCAGCGGCCCTTAATTCCTTGAGGGCGCCAGAATTTGATATTTCCTCCAGCATCCTGATTGTCAAAATATATCTGTGCTATTTGGTAGTCGATAAAATTATCGACATCCATTTGACTTTCGATATAGGCGAAATGAGCGGGCTCGCGAAGGGAGTTTTTCTGCATAAACTTCAGCATACGCTTGTAATGCTTGCGGCTTCCCCGCTTTAAGGTCATGCGATGCTCAATCAGATCAATACTATCCTTATCCACCTCCCGATGGCCTTCAATAAAATAGCGATTGACCTTTTCCCGGATATTGTAGATCCCCCAATATTTACCATTAATATAGGTATGAGCCGGGCGATAATCCTGTTTTTCGATATCCCAATCATCGAGCAGCCCCGTCATAAAAGCATCCCGAAAGTGCGCTTTTCCCCAATCGCTCCCTCCATTCCGCAAGACCAGAAATTTAAATTTTTTCAAACCTTTCTTACCAAAGACCTTATGCTTAATGCGCTTTTTGCCATAGCGATCGCGGGTCACAAGGGTCATGGATTTTTGAGGAAAAAGTCGGCTCATCCCACCAAAAAGCCGAAAACCAGTAATGCTGTTGAATTCGCATTTTCTATCTACCTCATATAGTTCCGCATTGACCTTAACCTCCTTCCGACTCCAGAAATTCGCCCCGTCCTTTGTCCAAAGAGAGTCAATGGCATTAGGCCCTTTCATGTACAAGCCCGTTTCGGGATCAAAAAGTAATTCAGGATCAATCGCAATGGAAACAGTAGGGAAAGTACTGGCCGGTTCGTTTATAAAATACGTATGTGCGATGGTTTTACTCTTGCGCTTCCCTCGCCGGGCAATGGCTCGAATAACAGTGGTTGACTTAATCCTAATCGGTTTCTTGTAGCGCTTGGAGCGGCGCGTAGGACGGCTGCCATCAGTGGTATAATAAATACTTGACCCATTACTTCGCAATTCCAGTCGGATGGTCTCATCATAGAATCCACCCTCTGAGGAGAACTCCAAATCCAGGTACTTCTTCTTTTTGGAAGGACTTGCAGCCTTACTTGAGCTATTTTGCGCAAGTAGGGAGAGCCCAAAAAAAAGACTCAATAAACATATGAAGTAATGTCTTTGCAAGAGGGTAGTTTTCCCAAACGGGTTTGTTAATTGCTATCGTTTGCCAATCGACTAAAGGGCAACTTTAATGAATATAGCTCCATAAAATAGCACTTTTTACCGATATGTAAAAAAACGTATCCAATTTATGTGCCATCTGTTAAATCAAGCTTTTATAGGCATCAAAAATAATAATCACCGAACAAAAACCATCATTTTGATATCCTGAAGACAAGTTAGGTGGCTTTTATTCGATTCCCTTGGGGTTTGATTTGAACTTTTTTAATTGATACTAGTCTAAAATATATACTTTACTGCATCTTAAGAAGATAAATCTTTCCAATTCGTTAACATCATCAAGTTTTGATTATGAAATTAAAATTTATTTACACTTGCTTTTTTCTGTCTTTCTGTGCTCTGGTCTTCATGGGTAATGAAGCGGGGAGAGCTGCTAGCCAAAATCAAGGCAACACTGGCGCTCCTGGCGATCAAACCCTAAGCTCTGGAGCACCAAGGACTTGTATCAGCTGTCATGGCACCTCTCCTTCTGTTCAAGTTGACCTTACCATCTCTGTTACCGATGCTGCCGGTAATGATATTGCAGCTACAGGTTATACCCCAGGAGAGCTTTATGACGTTAAAGTCGCTATCAATACCCTGGCTGGTAGCCCAGCGGCTTATGGTTTTCAAATCGTTTGTCTAAACGCTCCTGAAGGGGTAGATGGCAGCGATGTAGCCACCTGGTCTGCCCCTGGCCCAGATGTTCAAATCGCAGTTGCCGGTGCGACAGGGCGAACTTACGCCGAACAGACCACCGCCAGCAACACCAATGAATTTGATGTAAAATGGACGGCTCCTAGCGCAGGTTCTGGCCAAGTCACCTTTTACTCTTGTGGCAATGGTGTTAATAATAATAATTCGACTGGAGGAGATGGCGCAGCCTGTGCGGTCTTGAATATCCAAGAAGCAGGAGGAACGGCCACTCGCAATTTACTAGCCGATTTGCCATTTACCCTTTTTCCCAACCCAGCAAGTGATCAGGTCAATATCGAAGCAGAGGTACAATTGGCAGGAGATTATACCCTGAGATTGATGGATGCGACTGGAAAAAATAGGTTGAGCCAGCGTTTAAATTGGACTACTGGTCAACAAATCGAAGCCTTGAATTTACAAGATTTTCCCAGCGGTATCTATACCCTTCAACTAATACATGCCCAAGGTAGTATTAGCCGAAAAGTCCTCAAATTGTAGATCTACATCATTTAATAGTGTCGAACCGCCTTTGGCGCCTGTTCGACACTATCCCCTTTCTGCTGCCAAGCCCCTATCTTAAAAATTCCCTTGTTCCTTCTCTTTTATCCTATTGGAAGTTCTATTTTTGGGTATTTATTTCCCAGTCCTCAAAACAGTTAAATCGAGCGAAAAGCGATGTATAGTCAAAAAGATCAACGCGAATTATTCGACCTTTCCAATGAATTGCTGCAAATCCCCGTAGCCAAAGCAGCCAATACTGCCAAGGAGCAAGCCACCCAACTTCGTCGGGTGCTCGTCTATCACGAGTGGCGTTACTATGTACTCAATGACCCACTAATCAGTGATTTTGAATACGATTCCCTCTACAAGAAATTGGAAGCCCTCGAATCGGCCTATCCAGCCCCCATCAAATTTGGGTTCTACGCAATACTCAATATCTTCTTCTGCCTCCAAACCTAGCAACTTTTTGATTTGGGTGTCAAAATCATGTAGATCCTCGGCATTATAAGAGTTGGCTAGCGAAAGCATAGGCACCAAATGCGCCACGGAGGAGAACTCTTCTGTCAGATCATTGGAAACTCGCTGTGTAG
>JBCBDH010000135.1:0-11577 GCA_038529855.1 Bacteroidota bacterium
GAAGCCATTCGATCGGGCTTTCAACAACTCCAACCAGCCAGCAATTTTGATCGTTTGTTTTACGCGGGGAGCTCGCGAGCCATTGGGGATTGGCTGCTGGGGATGAATGCGACGCGTTTGTATACCTTGAAATACGGTGGGTTTAAACAAGTCCTCTCCATTGGTCGGGTGCAAACCCCTACCCTGGCGATGTTGGTCAAAAGACATAAGGAAATTGAAGCCTTTGTCCCCAAGCCCTATTGGGAATTGCAGACCCTTTATCGCGAGGTCCTTTTTCAATGTGAATCAGGTCGCTTTTATAAAAAAGAAGAAGGAGAAGTGCTTTTACAAAAAGTGACCGACCAAATTTTTACGATCCTTTCCTTCACCAAAAAACAAGGCAAGGAACAACCTCCGCGGCTATTTGACCTTACGGCACTACAAGTACATTGCAACAAACGCTTTGGCTTTTCCGCTGACCAGAGCCTCAAATTGGTCCAAAAGCTATACGAGCAAAAACTGGTGACCTACCCCCGCGTCGATACGACTTATCTGCCTAATGATCTCTATCCCAAAATTGCAGGCATATTGGGAAAGTTGAGTAATTATCAGTCCTTCACCAAGTCGCTTTTGGGAAAAACCATTCGAAAATCTGGAAAAGTTTTTAACGATAAAAAGGTAACGGACCACCATGCCATTATTCCTACGGGGGTCGAAAAAAGCCTAGCCCTCAATGAGCAAAAAGTCTACGATGCCATCACCCGCCGCTTTATCGCTGCTTTCTATCCAGATTGTTTGGTTGCCCATACCACCGTTATTGGAGCATCTAATCAGGTAAAATTTAAGGCAACAGGCAAAGAAATTCTCGATCCAGGCTGGCGCGTCCTCTATCCCAAAACCCAAAGTAACAAAAATCAAAAGACCAAAACAGAGAAAGGCAAAGAGACGGATAAAAAAGAAAGTGAAGAAAGAATTCTGCCCACCTTTAAAAAAGGCGAAAGTGGTCCTCATCAGCCCAGCCTGGTCGAAAAAGAAACCAAGCCCCCAAAAAAGTATACGGAAGCCAGTCTGCTCCGCGCCATGGAAACCGCTGGCAAACAGGTGGATGATGATGCCCTTCGCGAATTGATGAAGGCCAATGGAATCGGTCGTCCTTCTACCCGCGCCAATATCATCGAAACCCTCTTCAAACGAAAATATATTCGTCGACAAAAAAAACTTATCCTCCCTACTGATACGGGGATTGAACTCATTGATACCATACAAAACGAATTACTCAAATCCGCTGAACTAACTGGCCAATGGGAAAAACAACTACGCGATATTGAATCTGGAAGCTATAGCGCCAAACAGTTTATTGCCAATATGTCGGATATGGTGTCGAAGCTGATTGAAGAAGTAAGGCTCGAAAAAACAAACAAACGCATCAGTGGCGCCCATTCCTCCAAAGCCAAATATTCTAATACCTATCAAAAAAAACGCGCTGGTACTAAAACTCAGGCTCAATCACCTGCGTCCAAAAAAATACCAAGTTCCAGCAAAAAATCCAATCAACAAATCCTTGTCGAACAGCACTGCCCCAAATGCCGAAAAGGTCAATTGCTCAAAGGTAAAACAGCCTATGGCTGTAGTCAGTGGAAAAGCGGTTGTGACTTTCGCCTCCCCTTTAGCTTTATGGACAAAAAACTGCCTGAGCGTCAACTGCTGCGATTAATGAAGCATGGTGCAACGATCCAACTCAAGGGCTTTAAGGCCAATGGGAGAAAGAAGAATGGCCAGGTTCGATTTAATGATGCCTGCGAATTATATCTCGCTGAAAAAGATGATCCAACAAGTACTAGAAAACCAAGAACTCCAAGCGCAAATAAGACGACATCCAAAAAGGCTAAAACCAAGTCTACGGCTAAAGTTCCAGATCAGCTAAGCTGTCCAAAGTGCGGTGTAGGAAAAGTGATTAAAGGTAAAAGTGCCTATGGCTGTAGTCATTGGCAGACGGGTTGTCAATTTCGCCTACCTTTTGAAGAAGTTAGATTGAAAGCGGGGGATCGCTTGATTGATAAAAGCTTTGTTTGGGAGTTGTTGGAGGAACTGCGCTAGGACTGACCGTATCAGACGTGGCCTATTCAGTTTCGGATACCGTTTTTTCTTTTGGGTATAACCTGCTTTTTGTTTTATTGGAAGCTATCAAGTAAATTTAACCTTATGAAAACAATTACTCCCCTCCTACTCTTTCTCGCTCTTGGCTTTTTTATGGCTTGCTCTGACGATGATATGGATGATGTACTAGAGTTCGTAGATAATGAAGGACCAGAAATCTTCAATCCCCAATGGATTGGTAATCCAGGTATCGAAAACGACCCAACAGGGCCTATTGAAGATGGAGGGAATTATACCATCAGCATCAGCTCGGGCTTTCAGCTCAATATGATTGTACGGGACGCAAGTGATATTGAGAGTGGTGTAGTGTACTTTTTAGTCAATGATGATCCAGAACTCAGAGAAAACATCATCTACGAAGGAACCGTATTTAATTATAATGAAGGAAGTATTGGTTTTATCCACAGGGTGAATAAAATTTCCTTAGGTAATGGCGTATTCTATGACTTACAAGTAGGCGATACTTATCACTTCTATGCCAGCTTTACGGATGAGAACGGCAATACGAGTGATCTTTCGTGGACGGCGGATTTGGTCAAATAGATAGCTGTTCATTTGATTGTAGCTAGACCGTTTCTAAAACCGACATATGCTCTAACTCTCTAAAGTCAACCGCATTCACACCAGAGATGCCCTGCTCCTGCATGTACACCCCATAAATCACATCTACGGCAGCCATCGTCGCCTTATTATGCGTCACGATGATAAACTGCGACTCCTTGGAGAATTTGCGAACGATTCGATTAAACTTCTCAATATTCGCATCATCCAGTGGTGCATCGACCTCATCAAATATACAGAAGGGAGCGGGCTTGAGCAGGTAGAGCGAAAAGAGCAAGGCAGTGGCTGTAAGGGTTTTTTCTCCCCCAGATAGCTGGCTGATGGTCAATGGTCGCTTGCCTTTAGGTTTGGCGATGATCTCGATTTTAGAATCCAGTGGCGCTTCAGGGTTTTCTAAAATGAGATCGCATTTATCATCTTCAGAAAACAGGCTGCGGAAGACGTCAATGAAGTAAGTCCTGACCTTATCAAAAGCCTCCATAAATTGTGTGGTGGCCGTATCTTCAATCTCTTTGATGGTTTCGAGCAAAGATTTCTTGGCATCCAGAATATCATCGCGCTGTGAGGAGATAGAGTCATAACGCTCTTTCATCTCATCAAAAGCTTCTACCGCCATGGGGTTGATCTCGCCGTAATTATCGAGGCGTTTTTTGAGCTTGTCTACTTTGGCTTGTAGTTCTTCAGGATTGAACTTTTCATTAGGCTCCCGCCCCAGCACTTCGTCCAGACTAATCCCAAATTCGATCTTCATCCGCTCTCCAATAGAGGTAAATTCCAGTTTGAGGGCATTGAAGCGATCTTTGAGCTGATTGACGAGATTCATTGCGCTCTGGCGATTGCGATTGAGCTGGCGCAGTTGATCCTCCATCTCATTGATCCCACCACGAGCCTGGAAGTAGTTTTGTTCCGCTTCCGTCAGCAAGGTCTCCTTTTCCACTTTACCATCATATAGAGATAGGAGTTTTTGCTCCATCTCCTGAGTATCTGCCTGAATTTGTTGCAATTCCAATTCGCCTTTCTCCACTGACTTTTGATTGCGGCTGAGCGAATCAGTAGTTTCAGTCATTTGCTTTTCTCGGAAGTTCAATTCCTGTTGCAAGCCATTGACCTTATTTTGCTGACGGATAAACTCAATATTTTTCTCATTATAGGCTGCAGAGGCAGCGCTCATCTCCTCCGCCACTTGACGATAGGATTCATCCGTATCGCCAATTTGTGCTTTGGCGGCCTCCAATTCTTTATTTTTCTCTTCCAGAGATTGGTTGATCTGCCCATTTTGCTGACCCAGCGAAACGATCAATTCCTGGGCGGCTTTATGCTTTTCGCTCGCATCGCGCAAGAAGTTTTCGTAATTCTCCAAACGCGTTAGAAAAGAGACCTTTTGCTGAGCGATTTGATTCAAGGCTTCCCGTTCGCGATTGATGGTTTCGTTCTGAATAGCCGCTTTGAGTTGCTCCAATTTGGTGCGCAGATTGTAAAAGGCAGAGGACAATTTGGTCTCTTGCTTCTCCAATCTTTTGATGGCCTGATCCAACACTTCCAGATTCTTCTTCCGGCCAATTTTCTTACCCTCAAATAAGCCCACTGATCCACCTGATACACTAAAACGACGCTTGACAAAACCGCCACTCTTAGACAGCAGAACTATCTCCTCCCTAGGCACTTCCATCTTGATGTCATCGCGATCCGTCACCAAAACATTTTCCAACAGATACTCAAACAATTTGCGATAAGGTGCATCCGTTTCGATCTGATCTACAGCTCTTTGGGTATTGGGCAGGAGCATGGCCATTGGCGGATTATAATCTGTAAAAGCATCCAGCATGAAGAAATTGGCCTTTCCTTTTTGAGAGCGTCCCAATAGCTGAATGGCTTCATAGGCTTCCTGCGTATCCTCTACCACATAATAATTCAAATAGGGATCGAGATAGTTTTCAATAGCGACTCGATAGTCTTCCCGTACATAAATCAGATCAGAAAGCAGCGGGGCGTCTTTTGACCAAGATTGATTCTTATTTAAGAACTTAATCGACTCTGGAAAGCCCTCTAAATTATCGACCATACTTTTGGTCAATTTGTACTCATTCCGTTTGGCATCCAATTGGCGATTGACATCAGCGATCTCTTTACGCAAGTCTTCAATCTGTCCCTCTGTCGCCTGAATATCTTCTTGTCGACGGGCCTCTGCATCTTCTAGCGCCTTTACCTCCGCTACTTTTTTCTGCTGCTGCGCTTCCAATTCCTGCAACTGCTCTTCTATCGCACCAATTTCTTGCTGACGATCCGCTATGGTCTTACTTTCCGTTGTGATCTCTCGTTCGAGATTTTCGACGCGGTTATTATTGATCGCCTTTTGCTTTTCCAATTCAAAAACCTGGCGTTCCAGCCCTTGCTGTCTTTGGATAAAGGCTTCTAATTCCGTCTTTAGGCTGCCATGGCTTTCTCGGACATGGTCCAGTTTTTCTTTTGCCGATTCTAATTTTTCTTCCAGATCATCCTCTAAACGCTTATCACTATTGAGTTGGCTACGGAAGTAGTCGATGTCTTTTTCCAATTGTTCAGAACGCAACCGAGCGGAGCGAATCTGTTCGGCGAGTTTGCTTTGGTTTTGTTCGATAAAATGCCCCTTTTGCGTCAGGATATTTTTATCGCTTTCCAAATTACGGATCTGACCAACCAGCTGATTCAAATCGCGTTGTCTTTCCGATAGAATCTTTTCTTTATCGAGATTGGATTTTTTATCATTTTCCAGTTGGGCCTCAATCGTGCGGCTATCAATTTCCAATTGGCGATAGCGGTCTTCTTCGGCCTGAAGCTTGGTGGTAATTTCTTCGTGACTAGATTTGTAATTGACTAGTTTGAAAACGGCCAATTCAATACTCAACTCTTTGTATTGGGCTTTTAGGTCGTAAAAGCGCTTGGTACGACGGGCCTGTTTTTCCAGCTGTTTGAGGTTACCCTCTATCTCAAATAACAAATCTTCGATTCGATCGAGATCATCAGAGGTATTCTTGAGTTTGTTGAGGGTTTCCCGTTTGCGTTTTTTGTATTTGGAAACACCTGCGGCCTGCTCAAACATCCGTCGACGGGAATTGTCTTTGTCATTGAGCAGATCATCGACCATACCTAAGGCAATGATTGCATAGGAATTAGAGCCAATGCCCGTATCTAAAAACAAGGAGGTGATATCTTTTAAACGGCAAGTCACCCCATTGAGGCGATATTCGCTATCCCCACTTTGGTAGAGCATACGAGTAATACTCACTGATTGGTATTCCGTGGGCAGCAGATTCTTGGTATTCTCAAAAGTCAGGGTGACGGAAGCCAATCCCGATTGTTTGCGCTTTTTGGTGCCATTAAAAATGACATTAGACATCTTTTCCAGTCGCAATTCTTTGCTCTTCTGCTCTCCAAGCACCCAGCGAATCGCATCTACAATATTGGATTTACCCGAACCATTCGGCCCTACAATGCCAATCACATCCTCATTGAAATTGATGACGGTCTCATTGGCAAAACTCTTAAATCCCTTTATTTCTAAGGTTTTCAATCGCATAGCGTGCAAAATTACCAAAATCAATAGGGAAAACGGAGGCTAAAAACACATTTTTTTCCACATTTTATATTGGGCGGTCTATTGGCTAAAAGCAGTTAAAATCCTTATTTTTCAACGATTTCAGGAGCTAAATCGGCAGAATGGGTTAGAAAAAAACGACGGGCATCCTCTGCAGTACGCTCGGGGATTTCCTCCATTGGCACATGTCCTACCTCTTTATACACGAGCAGTTGAGAATGGGGAATATCCTGGTGGAAGAGATGGGCATTTTTTGGAGCTACCCAAAGGTCTTGATCGCCCCACATAATCAAAGTAGGAATGGAAATCTGTGGAATTTGGGCAGAATGGTCATCAAAATCGGTATTGGCGCGATCGACAAAGGCTTGCCGATTTCCTGCCCGAAGCGATAGCTCAAAATAGCGATCAATCAGCGCGGAATTGACCTTGGCATCATCAGCATAAACCTCCTTTATACTTTTGGTATACAGTGACTTAGGCGTAACTTTAAGCATTATTTGATTGACTAGCGGTGTACGCGCTACGCGAAAGGCAAAAGGCATTTTTTGGGTACTGGGATAGCCTGTAGCATCCAGTAAAATCAGTTTTTTAACCCTATTGGGATAGGCCACCACATACTCCCAGGCAATTCGCCCACCCAGCGAATTACCTGCCAGGTAGCAGCTGTCAATCGCCATTTTATCTAGAAAGGCATTCAAAAACTGGGTATAGGCAGATAGGCTATAATCACGAGTGGGATGAGGACCTGTGAGCCCAAAAGCGGGTAAGTCCAAACTGATCACCTCAAAATCCGTATTTAGCGTATCCATCCAATGTGCCCAGGTATGCAGCGATGCAGCCGTGCCGTGTAACAAAACGACTGGCATCCCCTCCCCTTGGCGGCGATAATGGACTTTCATGCCTTCAATTTCTACAAATTTGGAATCGGCATAGCCATATTTATCCAGTAGTGTGGCTACACTTTGATCACTGTGGTAATTAGCTAGTATCGCAAAGGCTAATAGCGCCAGTAAGGCCAACAAGCCATATCTCCATTTTTTGAGCATGATTCTTATTTAGGATTTTTCTGGTTTATTCGCTGTCCGCCCATTTCGCTTGGCCTCGTGGATATCTACATACTGCTGGTACAATTGTTCTTTTTGTTCCAATGAGGCGGTAGGATTGTCCTCATACATCCCTTTGAGCTGTCTTTGCCGATAGGCTTCATACAAACTTACGGCACAAGCTACTGAGATGTTCAAACTCCGCACCATTCCCATTTGGGGGATAACAAAATTCCCATCTGTATAGGCCAGAGCGGTCTGCGAAACGCCATCCTTTTCATTGCCAAATAGTAAGGCGATAGAAGCACTAAGGTCCATATCGTGAAGCATCACCGAATCGCTCCCCAAATGTGTACTCCAAATCTGCTGATAGTGACGACGAACGTGTCCAAAACAAGCTTCAGCATCTCTGTAATAATGAACGTTGACCCATTTGCGCGTTCCTGCTGAAGTGCGTTTACCCAATACCAGGTTTTCTTCCTGTAAATCGGGTTCTGTATACAACACAAAGATTTCTCGAATTCCAACGGCATCACAACTACGCATCACTGCACCGATATTGTGTTTATCGTGTACATTTTCCAATATCACCGTCATATTGAATTGGCGACGATAGGCAACCGTTTTTAGTCGTTGGCTTCTTTCTGGAGTCATGGCAGAGGGGCCTTTGGTCTGTGGTAAAGATAAGGGCTTTGGATAAAATCCATCATTTGCCCTTCTTTTTTATCCAATGCCCTTTAGCCAGAAAGGTTATCGCAGCTTGATCGATGAATGCTCCCAGTCAGCTATTCCGAAACAAAGCGTTTTAAATCCCCCCAATCAAAGGTCCATTCTGGACTGTAAAAATTCCCTTCCTCTTGTACCCGATACCAAGGACTTAGTCCTTCCTCTTCCTTGTTTTTCAAGATATGAATATTCTGTGCAGGCATATAGCTCTGTCCGATCAAAAAAACGCGTTCCCCTGCCGCATTCTCTGCTACATCCAATACCAAAACCGCATGCCCTGGAAATCCCCCTTGGATAAAAACATCTCCCGCCCGAAGCTTGCTCGACGGAATCGCTTCCAGCTCCTTACTCAAAGAAGCGGTCCCCGCATAACTATAAATCTGTATGAGGTATTTCTTGAAATTGGCATAGGTATAATCAGTCGTCCCGCTGGCTGAGGAAAATCGCACCCCCCTCCCCTCAATTATGGGCTTTCGCCCTTTGGCCCAATCCGCAAAAGCCACCTTATCTCCACTGGTATAATTAAAATGTATCTGATCAAACTCCGCCTTACTAAAGTGATATTCTGCCTTCAGCCGCATCACCGCATCCGCACACTGCTGCAAATCCCGATTCCCAATATCAATATCCACCACGGCCTCATGCACCTTTTGGTTGCCCTTTAAAGCACCATCGTAAAGCCTCACAGGGCTCCCTGCCTCCTTCAAGGGCAAATACCGCAACCAATCCGCAAAATCGCCCTTCTCCACTTCGATCCGCTCAAAGCCTTTTGGCGGTACCATTCGATTTAACAAAGCATGTTTAGGATCCATCTCCTCCATCCAGGCATATACATTATGCTGACTGCTGTCAATAGCAGCTATGCTTTCCATATCCACTCTTTTATCTGGATTCCGTTCTTCTTTTACCTCTATGCTTTGGGGAGATGGTTTTGCCTCGCTTTGCGGGTTGTTATTTTGTGGCTCAGATGTACAAGCCCAATGTAAGAGCATAGAGAGAAATAATAGTAATGAGGTTTTGGCCATTGTCATATGCTAATTTTTTTGACTTAGCTGCTTAGTGTCGGAGTGACTGCGAGTCACTCCGACACTTAAGCGCTAAGCACTCCCTTTTATTAAGACGCAATTTCCATAAAATTCCATAAAAAAAATTTGATCCTTCTTCGAACTCTACAGAAGTCTCATACACTAAGTTATTATTTATCAATCACTTAGATCAATAAAAAAAATCAAAAAAAAGTGGGTGAACAAAAAGAAAAACAGGTATCAAAAGCTGCTATGGAGCATTCGATACCTGCTTGGTGTAGGATCTTTTATCTCGCTAATTGGAAGTAATAATCCTGAAATTTCAGGATATTAACGTGCTTATTTTCAAAGCGAGTGATCTTTTGATCTTCGTCTTCAGAACTACTGCCGCTGGGAAGAATGCGTTCGAAGTCAAAGCGGGTGTGGAGGGAGGCATTGGGATAGCGCTCTAGCTGGTCTTGAAACATCGTACCATGTCGGCTGATCATCTGCCCAAAATATTTAGTGACGTCATATCCAATGAAGGCATCCTCATCGGGTACGGTGCCAAATCGATCAAAAAAGCGTTGTTTGAACTGGCGTACCTTGTCCGCCTCATTATCAATGTAGGTCGAATTGCTGATGTGGACATTGAGCTTTTCGTAGTAGTCAAAGCTGATGCGCTTGTAGCGCTGCCATTGAGGCATGCCGTAGACGTAAATGGTACTGTTGCCTTTGGCTAAATTGACCTTTCGCAGGAAGGAGTAGACGAATGACTCATTGGAAAAGGAAGGGATGACAAAGACTGTAGTGTCGCCTTCCTGAATGTAAGGCGTTACATCCATTTCTTCGTAATCGGCACTATTTACAGTGACAACGTATTCTTTGAAACGATCGGCCAGGGTACTTCCTTCTATTGCAAACTTGGCATTTTGGAAGTATTTGAGCCTGGCTACTTCTTCTCGCTTATTGCGGCAGACCAAAACGACCTGATCATCCTCAAAACGATCTTTGATGTGGCGCGTGATGGCTTCGCAATGGGAGCGCAGCGATGGGCTGACTTGAACAAAATAGGGGTTGTCCTTAGTCACTCCTGTACTCGGATTCATGGGAGAAACATGAACTGCCCCATTGGCTTTGGCAAAATCGGCGACTAGCTTAAGATTGTCTTTACGGACTGGGCCAATGATCATATTGGCATTATAGAGGCTGGAAGAAGACAAAAGTTCTTCTGTTTTTCGCTCGGAAGCCTCCGAATCGTGTACCGATACATTTAATTTAACCCCTTCTTCAGATAGCTCTTCCAAGGCCAATTTAGCACCACTGTAAAATTGGAGTGCCAGCATGGACTTATCATTGATGCCTCCATCCAACTCATTAAAGCGATTGGTGAGAAAGGGCATTAGAATAGCCACATTATAAGAAGAAAGCACTTGATTGCCTGGGTCGGCAGTAGAGCCACCTGGACGAGGCGTTACGCCTTCAGAGGTAATGGGGGGTGGATTTTGAGTGGCTGTAGCATCGGTCCATTTGACCGTGTCGAGATCTTTGGTGATTTCTGTGACATGAACATAAGTTCCCGTTTCTGGGTCATAGCGTTTTTGCCCCTGGATTTCGCCGAGATCCTCTTCCTGATTCTGTTCCGTAGGTGTTTGCGATTGAGGTACTTTTTTAAGGGCATCGCAAGCACCAAAACAAATCAGCAACAAGCACATTAATAATCCTTTGAGTGAGCCAGCGTAAGTGTCCTGCTTACTCCCATTCAATTGTTGAAGGCGGTTTGGTACTGATATCATAAACAACTCTATTTATACCTTTTACATGGTTGATAATTTCGCTGGAGACATTAGCCAGAAAATCATAAGGCAAACGACTCCACTCGGCAGTCATCCCATCCATCGAATTGACCGCACGCAGGGCCACGGTCTGCTCATAGGTTCTTTCATCCCCCATCACACCTACCGATTGAACTGGCAGTAAAATAGTGCCAGCCTGCCAGACCTCTTTATAAAGGTCGTATTTTTTCAGACTATTTATAAAAATAGCGTCTGCTTCCTGCAATAGAGTGACTTTCTCAGGGGTAATATCTCCCAATATCCGAATGGCTAAGCCAGGACCAGGAAAAGGATGGCGTTGCAAAATATCTGGACTGATGTCCAATTCAGCTCCTACCTTTCGCACCTCATCCTTAAACAGCATTCGCAATGGCTCGACAATTTTGAGCTGTAGGATATCTGGTAAGCCCCCCACATTATGGTGAGATTTAATCGTCACAGACGGACCATGAACGGATACTGATTCGATAACATCAGGATAAATGGTCCCTTGTCCCAACCAGGAAATATCACTCATCTTACTAGCCTCTTCTTCAAATACCTCGATAAATACCCGACCAATAATCTTACGCTTTTTTTCAGGATCGCTAACTCCGGCCAATTCGCTCCAAAAACGCTGACGGGCATCTACCCCTTTGATATTTAGCCCCATTCCTTCGTAAGAGGCCAAGACCTGCGCAAAAATGAATTTGAGCAGG
>JBCBDH010000136.1:0-11529 GCA_038529855.1 Bacteroidota bacterium
GGCGAAGACTTTTTGAATGGGCGATAGATAGAGCTAAAAGCCGTGTCGCCCATCTGCTCCAATTGACAACGGATAAAAAGCGCCCTGCTGCCATTGCTTTTTACGAAAGCTTGGGTTTCACCGCAAGCCACGAAGGCATGAAGTTACATTTCAATAAATAACGATTTAGCCTATGGCTGCTACACCTACTGTATTGATTACAGGCGGTTCCAGCGGAATTGGTTTGGAACTGGCCAAGCTATTTGCTCGCGATAATTATCGACTGGTATTGGTTTCCAAGCCCGCTACTGAACTGCAAGAGGCCCAAAAGACCCTAAGCCAAGCCTTCCCCGATACGGACATCATCTGCCTTCAAAAAGACCTGTCCGTTGAAGGGGCAGCAGCTGAGGTCTATGCCTTTACCCAAGAAAAGCAATGGCCAATAGATGTACTGGTCAATAATGCAGGCTTTGGTACTTTTGGCCCCATCATCCAAACGGATATGCAACACGAGTCTGCAATGATTCGCCTCAACATCCTCTGCGTCTATCAGCTCACCCGTCTCTTTTTAGACGATATGATCAAACGGCGTCAGGGTAAGATTATGAATGTAGCCTCTGTAGCTGCCTTCCAACCCAATCCCCATATGGCGACCTATGGCGCTACCAAAGCCTTTGTCTTCAATTTCACCATGGCCCTTCGCTACGAGCTCAAAGAAAAGGGGCTTCCCATAGACGTACTAGCCCTATGCCCACCTCAAACCCATAGCGGATTCCAAAAGGCCGCCCAAATGGAAAAAGCCAATACCTTTGACAGTATCTTCACCTTACAATCTGATGAGGTTGCTCGCAATGGCTATCGCGCCTTAATGCAGGGAAAAGCCAGGAATATTCCCAAGCCTTGGATCGCTTTTTTGCACAAATTTGTACGGCGATTGCCAATGGCCTGGTTGATGTATTTTGCCAGAGATAGTCTTCGAGAGAAAAGCTAGCTTTGAAGCTCGCATATAAAATGCTGCGGGTAGCTTCTCGGACTGAATTGGCTCAGTCCGAGAATGCGGGCAGGCTTTTTGAATGCGGGCAGGCTTTTTGAATGAAGAGTAGACCTCTTGAATACAGAGCAGACCTCTCCAAATTATTTCCTTTGAAAAATAATAGCCAGATTAGGTATTAATCCCTCCTCTTAGCCTTAATCTCTTCAAAGAAGATGTCATTATTGGGTACGTGAAACTGTAAGTCCTGCACCTCGCCAGTATTGTCCAATACAAATTGCAAAGTACCAAAGTCAAACCAGGCATGAATCTCCTTCCAAAGGATTTCAAAGGTGTTGAGGTGCCAGTGGCGAAGCTCCGCATCCAGACTGGGCGCTTTTGGAAAATGGAGGAAAAGCTTTTTATCTTTATACTGGATATTCACTGGTCCAAAAAGGGGGCTCTCGTATTCGCCTGCCAGCTCACTAAGCGGAAGGTCTGGCTGCGTATTTAGCTTTCTCTTGGCCTTGAGCTCCTTCATTTGCTTGGCCTGGTATTCATCTCTGCGGTTTTGAAAACCCAGCCCCTTTTCACTCCAGTCTGTAGGTTCTTTTTGTAAATAGGCATCTATGATGTAATAAGTCAGCCAGGAAGAAATACCTTTCATCCCATTGGTCAAAACCACAATCCCCAATTCTTGATTGGGCACCAAAACCACCCGAGAGTACATCCCATCATATCCCCCCCCATGACTAACCAACATCTGCCCACCATAATCTGATAAGCCCCATCCCAAACCATAACCAGAGAATTGGCGGTCTGGAAACAACTGACGAGTAGATTGACGAACGGGGAAATTATTATGTGGCGTCCATAAAACCTCCTGCGAACTGCGCTGAAACAAGGTATCCTTTCCCCAAATGCCATGATTGAGCTGTAGCTGTAGCCATTGGGCCATATCGTGAACAGAAGATAGAATACCTCCTGCGGCACCCATATTATCCCAGTTGACATAGGGGATGGGCTGATGCTTTCCTGCGATGGGTTTATGTGGACTGGCCACATTGTCCATCGTGGTCAATGCCTTGATCGATGTATGGCTGCGATTCATATCCAAGGGTTTAAAAATGCGTTCTTGGATAAATTGATCCCAGCTTTGGCCACTTACCGCCTTGATGACTTCCCCTGCGGTAATAAACATCAAATTGGAATAACCATAACCCGAACGAAAGGGAAAAGCCTGTGGAACATGTTGGAGTCGCTGGACCAATTCGGCCGCCTGATATTCACTTTTATACCAAACCACATCCCCACTAAAAGTCCCCAAACCTACGCGATGGCAAAGCAAGTCCCGAATGCTCGTGTTCTGCGTCACATAATCATCATACAACTCAAAATCTGGCAGATATTGCTTGACTGGATCATCCCATTGGATCTTATTTTCTTCTACCAACATCGCCAAAGCCGTTGAAATAAAAGCTTTGGTATTGGAGGCAATGGCATACACAGAGTGGGCATCTACCGCTTGGGCTTTCCCCACCTCAATCTGTCCATAACCCTTTTCCAAAACGATTTCCCCATCCTTGACAATGGCTACTGACAAACCAGGAATCCCCCAATCTTTTTGCGCTTGCTGGATATAGCGATCAATTTGCTGAAGATCAGCCTGTGCGAAAAGCAGGCTAGTGGGAAGGAGAATAAGGAATAGTAGAAGACCGATAAAACGAAAAAACATGAGATCTATTTCTGGTTAAGAAGCCCTCCAAAGGTAGGGTAAATTCCAGAATTAGCTGTAGATTAATCCCTCTTCTGGTTGGCCATAAATTTGGGCTTGCTTTTTCAAGCGGCGATAACCCGACCACCATGCCAGGACTGCATCAATCTGATGCCAGTTTTCGGGCTGCTGCAAAAGGGGAAGGGGAAGATATGGGATAAGGGCCTGAAGAAATGGGCCATACTGCTTGCCCTTCTTCTGATAGTGGGCGTTCAACTCAGGATGGCTCCTGGCCAAATGCCCAGGATAGGTTTCAAAAACTTCAATCGATGTATTTTGGAATTGCTTATTCAGCTTCATGGCCCTGGCCGTCAATCCTCCCAAAAACATGGGCGACATGGCCTTGAGTTCTCGATCACATTGGCGATAAAAAAAATCCTCCCCTTGACCAAAATAGGCACTGGGCAAACTCAATGGGGCATCCAACATGATGAAATCTGGCTGATGAATGGCCACACTTTGCTGAACAAAAGTGTCTGCATCCTTTTTCTTTGCTGACTGAAACAGCTCCAAACCCTCTGGTCTATCCATACAAATCACAGTCGTTCCCGCCAGTTTGGAACCATAATCTATTCCGAAATGCATAAGCTAATCTTTATTCGAATGGCTGGCAGCAGGAAAAGCCAGTTCGCTCAAAGCCTGGTCAGGCTTGGCATAAGACAAACGTCCCAATTTCTGAGTTTGGTGATAAGCCTCCAAACCCGAACAGGTAATACTTCCCGCCATCTCTAAATCAAGAAAACCATCTGCTCCCATTGCCTGTTCAGGAAAGAAGACCTCTATAATCCTCCCAATCATCAACAAGGTACCATTGATGGGGATAGGAATACTACTTTCGAATTGCAAACCAATCTGTATAGGACTTTCCTCCACATAGGGCGCTGGGTGTAAGTCCCCCAGCTTTGGCTTAAGTCCAACTTGCTCAAATTCAGACTGCTCTCGGTCGTATCTCGCTGCACACTGATGCCCTTGCTTGTAAATGTCGCTGCTCAGGTGATTCAAGGTATAGTAGCCTGTCGCTACAATATTTTCATAAGTATGCCGAGACACTGTAATCGGGCGCATAATAAAACCCATCAATGCTGGATTGGCTCCCAAATGGACCACAGAACTAAACGGCGCCAGATTATATCGCCCCTCTGAATCGATTGTACCACACAGATTAATACTTTTAAATCCACTAAGAGTATTGATAAAAGCCGTTCGATGGCGTTGCTCCATGTTTTGGATGGCTTGTGCGTCGAGTCGCTTCTGGTGCATATTTACGCTTCTGTGATTGATTTAATTTTTGACCTTGCCAAAGTGTCGGAGTAACTGGCAGTTACTCCGACACTTGGCAAAGTTGGCAAAGCCCCCCTAATAGGACGCAGAATTCCATAAATTCCACAAAATTTTTACTCCTTTTTCCAAAAAAAGAGGAGCATCCATCCTTTTCTTCCAATTATACCCGCAAAGTCGATAAACCACCATCTACCCCAATCACCTGCCCGCTGATCCACTGGCTTTGGGAACTGAGTAGAAAAATAGCCAACTGGGCCATATCTTCTGGCTGTCCAATACTCTTGAGCGGATGGCGGTTGGCCGCCGCTGCTTTTTTGTCGTCATTGGCCAGCAGCTTTCCAGCCAAAGGCGTATCAGTGAGGGAGGGGGCAATACAGTTGACGCGGATGCGAGGGGCCATCTCAGCAGCTAGGGTGCGCGTCAGGGCTTCCACGGCGCCCTTGGAAGCGGCGATGGAAGCGTGAAAAGGCATTCCCTGGCCAACGGCTACCGTACTAAAGAGAACGATACTCGCTGACTCCGCTGCCTTAAGCGCTCTCTGGGTCGCTTGAAGGACCTTAACTGCACCAATGACATTAATTTCGAAATCCTTGCGAAACTGATCGGGTTTGAGGGCGCGAAAGGGCTTGAGATTGATGCTGCCTGGGCAGTAGACCAGGCCGTCAATTTGTTTGGGTAATTCGACATTGGAGAAATCCTCACTGAGGACATCGACTTGGATGTGCTGAACCGCCAAACCGTCTAGGGCTTCAGCGGAGCGGGAAAGAACCGTCAACTGCGCTCCCTGAGCGAGCAATTGGCGAACGATGGCCAAGCCAATGCCAGAGCTTCCTCCGACGATGAGAAAGTGTTTATCCTGCATTATTTGCTTTTTAGAGCATCAATTTTTTTAAGAATCTCTTCAGATTCGGCAACAATTTTGGCGTAAGCCTTTAAGTCACCCGAACGTTGGATGTCTCGACCCTTGGCCATAAGTGCTTCGTATTCCTTCTCCAGTTTTTTTACGGGATCTTTTTTAAACAAACCAAACATAATTTCAATTTAATCTAGAAAATGAATTGCCTTTTGAGCAACTTAAATGTACTACAGATACTTGAATACAAGAAAGAAGCGTGTCTCGATAACACAGACACGCTCAATGAAGAATTCTCAAACTTTAAAATGAATGAAGAGTCTTTTAACACTGTAGTATTAGAACATTAGATGTAGGTAAAAACAGAAAATCATTAGTTTTGTTTAACCAAAAACATCAAAATATTAAACAAAACGACACATATTACCTTAATTCACCCATTTTGTTGAATATTATCATAAATTTGTGGAAACGACTTAAATAAGTGTTTTATGTATTCTATCAGCGAGTTAGAGCGACTCTCGGGTATTAAAGCACACACGATTCGCGTATGGGAGCGTCGCTATAGCCTACTTAAACCCCAACGGACGGATACCAATATTCGCTATTACGATAATGAGCAGTTGGTGCGATTGCTCAATGTGGCTACGCTATTGGAGAAGAAGTGGAAGATTTCTAAGATCAGCGCATTGAGTGATCAGCAAATTAAGCTTGAAATTGAGCGTATCCTAGCCACCACTCCAAGAGAATACGGGATACAAATCAACGGGCTGTTTCGCCAATGCCTCGAATACGATGAAATGGGTTTTGAAAAAACGCTTTCCTACAATTTCCTCAGAAAAGGCATTCGAGATACCCTTGTTCACATCATTTATCCCTTCCTACAAAAAGTGGGCGCCATGTGGCGTATTGATGGCATCAACCCCGCTCAGGAGCATTTCGCTAGTAATCTTATTCGCAGAAAACTCTGTACCGCAATCGATGGGCTCGCCCCACCCGATCCACAAAAACCTGCCTTTCTCTTGTTTTTAGCAGAAAATGAGCATCACGAATTGGGATTGATTGTCGCAGATTATCTATTGCGCTACTCTGGCTTCAAAACTATCTACCTTGGCGCTAATGTACCCTACACCAATTTGCTTCAAGCTCGCGATTTAGTACGAGCTGATTATCTGATGACGGCTTTTACCACCCCTAGGGAGCAAGATCAAATTACGAGCTATGTACAAGGCTTAGAAAGAGATTTTCCAGATACCAAAATCATTACCGCAGGAGCCCAAATGAATGAACAGATTAAAAGTAAATTGGATCGCGTGATCTATCTGCCTTCCCTATCTGCTTTGGAAGCCTTTATCCGTCTGCTCTAGATTTGGAAAGCGCTGATTTTGTCGTATCTTGCGCATTCGCGCAGGTCTTCCGACTTGTATATACCAGCATTAAGGCTTTCTAAATATCACTTAGTTCAAGTCCCAAAACCCTACATCAAATAAATAATCAGCCGATCGGTAATAATTCGTCTAGTATATATGCTAGATGGATCATACTGTACCGAACATTGCTTTTTAGCTATTTTGAGATGAAAAAGAAGTCGCTACTCTTATTGATCGCTTTGCTTTGGGGAATGGTGCTTGGGGCACAACCTTCTTTTACGGCCAATGATGTCGTACTGCCCTATGAAGGTACCTTCCGCCCAGGTTCCAACCTTGGTGTATTTCCTCCTTGGCTCGATGAGCAATTGGGAGAAATTGCAGCAGGAAATCCCGCTATTGGGGTAGATGGTGTAGGTATAAAGGCCATCAGGCCAGCCCTTTTCGAGCATTTCGTCGAGCAATATGGTTATGAATTAAAGGTTCCGACCTACCAATTCTTTGACCAATTGGGTTTGAAAGACAATACCCTCATTGTGGGTTTTCCCTCCGTTGAACACAGTGATCCCACTCAATACTGCCCTGGCGTACCTTCAGAGCTATTTGCCAATCTCTACCTGGATATTTGGGATAATGGCGAACAAGGGACGCCCGTCAATGATCAAAATTACTATGCCCTGTACATTTATAAGTTGGTACAACTGTATGGTCCCTATATTCGGTTTTGGGAAATCTGGAACGAACCAGGTTTTGACTACACTGGAGCTAGAGGCTGGGCAGAACCTGGACAACCAGGCAATTGGTGGGAAAATAATCCCAATCCCTGTGATTATAAATTGCGGGCGCCTATTTTTCATTACATTCGAATTCTGCGAATCAGCTATGAGGTCATCAAAACCCTCGACCCCAATGCCTATGTGACGCTTTCAGGAGTGGGTTTTCCCAGCTTTTTAGATGCCATCCTTCGCAATACAGACAATCCTGTCGATGGGAGTGTAACAGCAGATTACCCCAAAGGAGGAGGAGCCTATTTTGATGTCATGGGCTACCATGCCTATCCCCACTTTGATGGCAGTCTGCGTTATTGGGACAATACGATCCAGGACTTCGCCTACATCCGCCATTCAGATGGGGCTGCTGACGGATTGATTCGCTCACAAGATTTGTTTCGGGAGGTCTTGAATAATTATGGCTATAATGGCCAAACCTATCCTCGAAAACTCTGGATCATTACCGAATGTAATATCCCTCGCAAAGCCTTTGGGGAATACATTGGCTCAGATGAATCGCAGCGCAATTTTATGATCAAGGCTTATCTCCAATGCGTGATCAATGACATCCTCCAATTACACGTTTACAAGATTGGAGAGGATGCTAAACCTAACAATACACAGTTCGAGTTTGACTTAATGGGACTGTATGAGCAGTTGGAAGGCGTTGATCCTTACTTTGCCACAAAGACCCAAGCAGGGATTGCCTACAAAACAACTTCTGACCTTCTTTTTGATAGCCAATACGATGCCCAGCGAACAGCCGCCCTCAATCTGCCCAATGGCCTGCGGGGAAGTGCCTTCTACGATCAGTATGGCAATTACACTTATGTGCTTTGGGCAGAAACCCGCACTGACCGCTCCGAACAAGCCAGTGGTGTCTATTCTTTCCCTGCTAGCTTGAATATTCGTCATTTGATCAAGCGCGAGTGGGATTATTCTGACCACCGCCAGCAAAACATCATTGGCCCTCAATCTATTAATCTAAGTGGCGATCCCATTTTTTTGACAGAAGTCCGCTTCACTGCTGATCAATACACAGGCTGTGTGCCCATGACCGTCAATTTCTCCGACCAGTCGCAAGGCTCCTTTATCCGCCGTTGGACCTTTGAAGGGGGAACTCCAGCGACAGCCACTGGAACCAATCCTACCGTCCTTTTTGATACCCCTGGCGATCACGAAGTACAACTGGAATTGCTAGATGCCAATGGCCATGTCATTTTTAGTCAAAAGGATCGCGTCTTTGCGCAAAAGACCCCACAGGCTGATTTTGAAAGCTATATTTCTGGCCCCATGGCTGTACTCACCAATCTCTCCGATCAAGAAGCAGATGATTTTATCTGGGATTTTGGTGACGGTACGTCTTCTACAGAACCCAATCCCATCAAGGTCTATTTTGAAGATGGCGATTATACCATACAATTGACAGCTAGTAATGAATGTGGAGCAAACACTAAAGCTTACACTATAAATGCCCATGTCCCTTCTACTTCTTTGATCAATTATACCGCTAAAGATGTAATCGTTCCCTATGATGGCCCCTTCCGTCCAGGTACTAATATGGGCGTGTATCAAGGTTGGTCAGATGAGCAATTGGCTGATATTTCAGCAGGGAATGTACTGGAAGGCGTGGAAGGCATTGGTGCCAAATGCGTTCGACCGATACTGGATGAGAAGTTTATGGAGAAATGGGGCTATGACATTCGCCTGGATGCCTTTCAGCACTATGTCAATTTGGACCTGCGCGACAATACCCTCATGGTGGGCTTTCCTACGGAAGACCATCAAGACCCCAATTTCTATTGTGCCAATGATCAATCTGAATTATTCGAAAACATGTATTTGGATATTTGGGATAATGGAGAAAACGGCACACCCGTCAATGAAGAAAACTACTATGCGCGTTATCTCTATGAAGTCGCTATCCGCTATAAAGATTTTGTCAAGTTTTGGGAGATATGGAATGAGCCTAGTTTTGATTATGCTGGGCATGGCTGGAAGCCACCTGGGATTGCAGGCAATTGGTGGGATAACAATCCCAATCCCTGCGATTACAAACTCAAAGCGCCTATTTTTCACTTTGTTCGCTTGCTTCGCATCAGCTATGAGGTCATCAAATATGTTGATCCAGAGGCTTATGTGACCTTGTCGGGCGTTGCCTTTCCTAGCTTCTTGGATGCCATTTTGCGAAATACGGACAATCCACAGGATGGGCAGCGAGCCAATGGCTATCCACATCGCGGTGGAGCTTATTTTGATGTCATGGGTTTTCACCATTACCCTCATTTTGACGGCAGTACGAGCTATTACGATGTAGATTTAGGACAGATCGTTTATCAGCGTCATTCAGATGCGGCGGCGGCAGGGATTGGTCGATTGCAAGATGAGTTTCGCGAATTGTTGGCAACTTATGGTTATGATGGCAATCAATATCCCCAAAAGCATTGGATCGTGACAGAGGCCAGCCTGCCTCGAAAGCCTTTTGGCAATTATATGGGTTCGGCAGAAAGCCAACGCAATTACCTGCTCAAGGCTTTTGTCTCTTGTATGAAACGGGAGGTACGACAACTCCATGTCTACAAGATTGGTGAGGAAAAACACTATGATGAGGCAGACGACGAATTCCAACTCATGGGGCTTTACCAAAAACTGGATAACATCGCGCCTTATAATCAGACGGTAAATGACGAGGGGATTGCTTTCAAAACAGCTTCTGATCTGCTTTATGGCACTCGCTTTGACCCAGCCAAAAGTAGTGCGCTCAATCTGCCTTCTACTATAGATGGCGGAGCTTTTAAAGATGCCAATGGCCAATACATCTATGTGCTTTGGGCCAAAACAAATGTCGATTTCTCAGAGCAAGCCTCTGCCACTTACTCCTTCCCTCCCTCTTTCAATCTCAACCAATTGAGTCAAAGAAATTGGGATTATTCGACAACTGGAAATGCCGTCAATATAAGTCCACAGACTATTCCTTTGAGTGGCGCTCCCATTTTCTTACTGGAAAACAATACGCCATTACAGCCTCCTACAGCCGCCTTTATCAGCAATAAAAAATTGGGTTGTATCCCACTAGCCATTAGCTTTACGGATCAATCCATTCATGCAGATAGTTGGTCCTGGTCTTTTCCAGGAGCTACGCCAGCCAGTTCTTCCGCGCAGCATCCAAACGTGGTTTATGAAACACCAGGGGTTTATCCCGTGAGTTTGGAAGTGCGCAATGCAGCAGGAAGCCACACCTTTACTTATAATGATTATATCGAGGTCAAAACAGTACCTGATGCGACCTTTAGCTTTACCACAAATGGGCCTTGGGTAGATTTCACTTCCTTGGTGGGGTACGATGATTCAATCGCTTACTTTTGGCAATTTGGTGATGGCTATACCACCCCTGGGCTTGACCCCGATCATTTTTACTTTGTCAATGGAGATTATACCGTACAGCTAACGGCCACCAACTCTTGTGGCTCCGCTACAACACAGCAATTGGTCTCTCTGCAAAACCCACCTGGAGCAGATTTTACCCGTGTGGCTTATACAGATTGCCCACCCCATAGGATCAAGTTTTTGGACCTGAGCTATTCCAGCCCAGAAAGCTGGCTATGGTCTTTCCCTGGCGGTCAACCCACTACTTCGACCGAGCGAAACCCCATTGTCCAATATCCAGAAGAAGGCAGCTATGAGGCCATACTCATCGTTAGCAATGGCTTTGGAAGCGATACCCTTATCCAAACTTATACGCTGGGAGGCAATGTATCGACCAATCTGAATTTACAGCTTTGCCCAGGCGAAAATATAATCGTCAATGGCACATTGTATGACGAAAATAATCCTATAGGTACGGAAGTATTTGCAGGGGCCAGCCTATTGGGTTGCGATAGTTTGGTTAATGTCCAATTGACTTATCAACAGGCCAGTAGTACTGTTCTTCAAGAAAATCTTTGCCCTGGTGAAAGCTTGATGGTCAACGGCACTTTATACGATGAAAACAATCCAGTGGGAACAGAGATTGTCGCTGGTAGTGCTTCAGGAAATTGCGATAGCACCATTTATGTCGAGCTGTCTTTTGATGAGATCAGCGAAGCTTGGTTGAACCCAAGGATTTGTCCTGGCGAGGCCATTTTGGTCAATGGCAACATTTACGATCAGACCCAATCAAGTGGTACAGAGATTTTAACAGGGGCCAATGCCCAAGGTTGCGATAGCATCGTTTACGTTGATCTGGATTTTTATACAACGGCTTCTTCTACCCTTTCCCCTACCCTGTGTGCTGGAGATTTTGTATTGATCAATGGACAAGTCTTCAATGAAAATAATCCTATTGGAACCGTTTATATCCCCAACGCTGGCACGAATAATTGCGATAGCATCGTAGAGGTCAATCTAAGTTTTCACCCTCCCGCGGTAAAGATATTTGAACAATCCCTTTGTCGGGATGCGGAAGTGGTAATTAATGGATCAGTATATAATCAGGCGAATCCCTCTGGTGTAGAATTATTAATTGGAGGAAGCCATTTGGGTTGTGATAGCACCAT